>JAJRZO010000167.1 GCA_024275215.1 Candidatus Zixiibacteriota bacterium
AATCTGAGAAAGCGGATATGACATCTCCCAAACACCACGTTACTGTTGTTTTCCCAACTCCGCCCTTAAAATTTATAGTAGCGATTGTTTTCGGGCTTTTCATATTGTTCCCTCCATCTCAGTGCACATAACGACAAGGATGAGTAGCGCCCTCGCAGCGACCACAGGGAGCGAGAAGGCGTCTACTCCATCCGTTTGTTATCTGCCCCTCATGAACTCGTTTCCTGTCACGAAAGATAGAGGCAAGCATAGGCATAATCACACAGCCTGAAACAACCGCGTCAGTGCGGACATCGTCAAGGTCCAAACGTTTCCTTTTGGACCGTCGGATGGGTCAGTGATATGACAGTCCCAAGTTGTTGGAATCCGAGGCTTACCGCCAAACGTGCGGAGGCGACGTTCCTGGATCCGCAAGACCACACTGGCACCTTCCCTCTTGAAAGAAGGAATTCGATCATCGCCCCTACCGAGCTTTTTGCGAATCCCCTTCGTCGAAAATCGACAAGGGTGTTGATGCCTGGTTCTACGATCAAGTCACTCATGTAGGGTATGTCGGGAGCATCTGTTGCACACACAATGCGTTCATCAACGAAAACACCGAAAGAATAACCTCTCTCGGTCAAACTCACGAAATACTCACGCAGCCATGCATTATCCTTTTCCACCTTCGGATGCTGCGCATAGAAGAACTTCCGGTATTGATCGAAGTCTGCCAAAAGCAATTGCCGGGCCGAAGAGGTCTTCACGTGTAGCGGCAAATCAGTGTAGTAGTATTTGTTCGTACTAGCCGGGGATACATGAAAGGACTCCGTGATTGCGTGCCGGAGAGATTCGACACTAAGTTCAGATTCAAGCGCGCTCAGCAAGATCGGAATCCGCTCATGAAGGTCAGGGGAAAAAGAAATGATAGCCCGTTGGTTTGTAACAAAGCAGTATAGATTGAATATTCTGCTATAGCCGGCTTGCTTCCGCTTCCTTTTCTCCGATGGTACGGCAACCGCTCCAGGAGTATCGAATTGCACCGGACTGACATCCAGCCATTCGGCGTAGTATCGTTTTGCAGCCGACCGCATATCAGATCTCAGCATAGAGAATCCCTGGATCATACGGAAGCCTTTCCGTGACGACCTTGCCGTCCTCGCTAAAGACACATGCTCCCCCAAACGCACGGTATCCATTCGTATCCTCACCGTAAAGATTAACCATTATGCTTTTGCAGCGCAGTTTGCCAAGTCTCTGTCCGTAATCGTCCCGTTCTTCCCTCCACTGCTCTGAGCTAACAAGCTCTCCGGAATCCGCGTCGTGTCGGACAAGAGGATTAATGACATAGTCGAAACTTCCGTTCTGCATTATTCTGTCGACGACTTCATCGTCATACAGATCCCCGCATATAAGTACCGTGAATACGCCATGATCCGTAGGAACATAGAGTGGCGTATTTCCCAGTTGGTAGACTGCGGGATCGCAAGCACGAGTTCTCCATCCGGCATTCACTCTTCTGTAGACGAAAGACTCGCTGGAATCGGGAACAGTCACGAGAAATGAGTCATACATGACATCATTTTCGATCTCCAGAAAGCCCAAGCCAACGCAGATGCGGAGCTGATGTGACATCTGCAGAACTCTCGTCAGAAAAGCATCACCTCTCGCAAGCGCATATCGGCTATCTGTTTCAATGTTTCCCAGGTTCACCAAGCCTGTGATGCACATCTCCGGGAAAACGATCAGATCACACTCCGCGGATGAAGCAACCTCGATATCACCGACAATGCGTTGTTTATTCTTTTCCATTTCCTTTGACAATTCTAATACATTTACTGCTGTTTTCATCCTTGACTTCCAGGATCCATTTTCCCCTGATGAGGACAACTCCTCCCGCCGAAGGCAGATAACGATAAGGATGAGTAGCGCCCTCGCAGGAGCGAAGCGACGAGAAGGTGTCTACTCCATCCATTTGTTATATTTCTCGATTATATCCTTTTTCGAGGCGAGAGTTCAGGTATTTGTGCAGAGTCATCGACACCAGCGTTTGATACGGAATACCGTCCTGGAGCGC
>JAJRZO010000168.1 GCA_024275215.1 Candidatus Zixiibacteriota bacterium
AGGTATGCAACCACACGGTTGTACAGCGATTCGAATCTTTCCTCACTGATGGGAGTGTTGACTTTACCCCACCAGATTTTTTTGGTCGAACTCGGTTCATCGACAATATACTTGTCATTTGCCGCTCGCGCGGTGTGATGACCTGTCCTGACGACCAGCGGTCCGAGATGAGCGAGATCACCTTCACGCCTGATGATTGCCTGCTCGTAGAGCGATGGCGTGTTATGATTCCATGCCAGCAATCCGGCATTGACAATGCCAAGTTGCTCTAATTCCCGCCTAAGTCTTTCTTCACCTTCATGCATCTGAGCCTCCCTGGATTATTCCAGAATGTTTGATCCATTTCCAAGTTTCCCCCGCATTCATGCGGAATCCCACTTTCGCTATGCAGATACTTATAACCATTCGACAGCTATTAGGTTCAATTGTAGATCATTTTACCGAATGTTTCAATACTAAACACCCGTTTGTTACGAATGTGAGAGTCCCGAAGGACTATTCCTCTAAATGGTTATCGGACTTTTCACTTGCATACATAATAACAGCTCACAATATTGGTTGAAAATATCTGCTTCGTAGTCAATTCCGGTATGGTGGTGTGATGTCGATTCACCGCCTCCGCAAGCGCTGGAGGAGAGAATGGATGTTCTCAAGTCGATCGTCGATTTCCTGTCAGGTATAATCTGGTCATTCCCTGAAGAGCTTCCGATACTGGTCGTACTCCTTGTTGGAACAGGGATATTCATCACAATCAAACTCGGATTTCCTCAACTCAAATATGTTAAGCATGCTATTGATGTTACTCGCGGAAAGTTCGATGATCCAAAGGACGCCGGTGATATAACGCATTTTCAGGCGCTTTCGGCGGCTTTATCGGCAACTATCGGGATCGGTAATATTGCAGGTACTGCGACAGCGATTCATTATGGCGGTCCCGGAGCGCTTTTCTGGATGTGGGTGACAGCGATATTCGGAACTTCACTGAAGTATGCCGAATGCACGCTCTCGATGAAATTCAGAAAACTCAATCCCGACGGCTCAGCATCGGGCGGACCGATGTACTATATCGAACAGGGTCTCGGATGGAAATGGCTTGCCGTGGTATTTGCATTGAGCGCAGCGATATGTTCATTCGGGACAGGAAATGCGATCCAGGCTTTTACCGTTGCTGATCAACTCAATTCCGACTTCGCGATACCGACATGGATCACAGGCCTGTCTCTCGCGATTCTGGTCGGAGCTGTGATAATTGGGGGTATAAGGCGAATCGGTCATGTGGCGAGCAAGCTTACGCCGACCATGACGGTGATCTATGTCACTGGTGGCCTGTTGATTCTGTTATTGAATGTCGACAAAGTCCCGGGCGCATTCAAATCGATTTTTGAACACGCGTTTTCTCCGCCCGGCATGATCGGCGGCTTCGCAGGTTCGGCGTTTATTCAAACTATGGTCTTGGGAGTCAAACGAGGACTCTTCTCAAACGAGGTGGGACAGGGATCTGCACCTATTGCACATGCCGCGGCAAAGACTACCGAACCGGTTCGCGAAGGTACTGTCGCGATGATGGGGCCGTATATCGACACGATCATGGTCTGCTCGATTACGGGACTCTGCATTATCGTGACAGACGCCTGGACTGTCACAGTCGGCGGTGAAGCGCTCAATGGCTCTCCATTGACAACGTATGCGTTCACGAACGGGCTGACAGCGTTACGCGGCTACGGGGGGTATATCGTCACCGCATCAGTATTCCTGTTTGCTCTGTCGACCATGATAAGCTGGTCATATTATGGCGACAGATCGGTGCAGTATCTTTTCGGGAATAAACGGGTGATGCCATACAGGATTGTCTATTGCGTCGTCTTGTTTTGCGGTGCGGTTCTGAAACTTGAGCTTGTCTGGGGATTTGGCGATATCGCTCTCGGCATTATGACAATACCAAATCTGATTGCAATTCTTGCGCTCTCAGGAGTTACAAAGAGAATGTCCAAAGAGTATTATTCGCGTAAACATGTGCCATACATGGAGAAAATTTCAAAGAGACTATAGTTTGGGTAACGGTAATGTGAATCCACCTGACACAACGGATACGAAAAAGCAGAGGTGTCATTCCCACGAAGGTGGGAATCTATTCTGGCAGTATCGTATTTCAATGGGTCCCCGTCTCCACGGGGACGACATAGATGGTACTGCGTTTCAGCGTCGGTTGCCGGTTTTTAGAAATAAGAAACCCATCCGAAGGATGGGGCACTTTGTCGCGTGTCCGACAGATGTGCCGAGGTCTGAACAGCAGGTTGGTGTGATTGAAATTCTCTGATGTAAAATATGCTGCGTTGAACATAACGCACGATTGTAACCTGAGATGCAGGTATTGCTACGCCGGAAAAAAGTGTTCTGTTTCGATGAGCAGAGAGACAGCTTTCAAAGCTATTGATTTTCTTGCTTCTGTTTCCGATAACCGCTGCACCGTCACATTTTTCGGTGGCGAACCACTGCTCGAATTCGATCTGATGAAGGGAATTGTTCAGTATGCCGGTGACAAATACGGCGACAAGATCGCTTTCAGATTGAGTACCAACGCAACTTTGCTTGAAAAACATCATCTCGATTTCTTTGAACATCATGGAATATATTTCGTCGTGAGTATTGACGGAAACAGAGAGCAGCATGATTCTCAGCGATGCGATGCCGCCGGACACGGTTCTTATGACCATATTGTAAGCATCCTGCATGATGTGCTCGCTCTGAATCCATATACAGTAGCTGTTTCAGTTGTCGTTCCGGAGACAGCTCACAATGTTCGAGATGGAGTCGAGAGTCTGTTCGATCTTGGATTCAGGTATGTGCTTCAGACACTCGATTACTCCGCCGATTGGACGTCTGCGGACCTGCGGATACTTCGGGGACAGTATAGTTCGCTCGCGAAATTCTATTTCAAGAGCCTGCGGGAGGGTAGAAAGATTTATTACAGCCCGTTTGATGAGCGTATCAAGACCAGAACTCAGAAACCCTATAAGAAAGGCGATCTGTGCGATCTCGCCAATTCACAAATAGCGATAGCGCCATCGGGTGTGATCTATCCGTGTGTTCAGTTAATCGGCAATGATAGCCCGGAGTGGCGCAAGAACTCTATCGGTGATGTCGAAGATGGTTTTAACAGAAGTCGTCGCAAATGGTTTGTGGATCAGAATTACACCACGAAAGAGTCATGTACGGATTGTTCTCTCGACGGACGCTGCTCAACATATTGTGGTTGTGTGAACTGGCGGGCTACCGGCTCAATTAGCGCTGTGCCACCGATCATTTGTGAGCACGAAAGAATGCTGATGCCGATTGTCGATAAACTGGCCAATAAGCTATGGAGCAAAAATATAGAACTGTTCAAACGGAAGTTTTACGATCCGACATTCCCTTGTTCATCATATATTGAAGATTGTAAACCAGTGGATCAGGAGAGATAGATGCTGAAAATACAAAGAGTCAACAAGTATGAACTGCCTAAGTATCCACAATTCATTTACCGCCAGAAAGAGAGCGGCAATGTTGTCAGGTTTGCTAAACACGGAATTGCGTCGGCAATCATGATCGCCATGCTGGAGAGTTGCGGCGACACCGGCAGAGTGACAAGTGGAATTCTACAACCGAATCTCCTGACGGAGAACGAGGCGAGGTCTCTTATCACCGATGTGTTTTCTCAAAACGGGATCGAAATGTCGGAAGATATTGTAAAATCACTCGTTCTCGCTGATGGCGATACGACCAATTTGACCTTCGATGGTTTCAATGATTCCCTGAATGTCGGATACGAGTATATCTACAGTTCACAGGATGGTTATGAGTTCAATACCCAGGTTCGTGGAATCCTCGACAGTCTGTCCGGAACAGATGGCCCCTACACTAAGACTGTCGATCCTGTTGAAAAAACGACAGATAGCCAAAACCACCTGAAAAGTGTTATTCAGGAG
>JAJRZO010000169.1 GCA_024275215.1 Candidatus Zixiibacteriota bacterium
CTGGAAAGATGTGAAACGGGCGCAAACCCTTTGAAAACAAGGGGAAATAGAAAACCCGTCGTCCCGGAGAAGACCTGCGGAGAGACGGGTTGTCTTTTTTCAAATGGTGGAGGTGGGGGGAATCGAACCCCCGTCCGAGAGTACCGCCAATTGACCGTCTACATGCTTATTCTGTCTTTATTTTCTCGCCCATCAGTCTGCCGACAGACAGGCCAACTGACAGACCAGTTCAGTTGTGTCTCATCCGTTCAGGCTGAACAAACCCTCCCGGACCAGCCCTTTGAACTCGTCGCCTCTACACCCGCCCAAAGAGCAAAGCGGGGAGAAACGGACTGCCTTTAGTTAGGCAGCCATGGCGTAATTATATTCGCCATGTAGTTTGTGTTACCGACCTTTTTACGAGTTGTCGGAGTGCTCGGCATGCCGGCCAACCTCCGGTTACCCCGTCGAAACCAGGTCACCCCCGAAGATTGGATCTTCAGTTCTGAATATATATATCGGCAACCATAACTCCAAGTTCCATTTATCTTGACTCATTCGCGGAATATGTTGTCATACGGCTGTTGCAACACTATTATGTGGTACTTGTCGATATGGATGAGTCATAAATCAAGCTGGAAAGGTACTCGATGGCAACTCTGATATTTCTCGGTGCATCAAAAACAGTGACCGGCTCCCGGTATTTGCTCGACATACATGGAAAACGGCTTCTCGTCGACTGTGGGTTGTTTCAGGGAGCGAAAGAATTCAGAAGAAAAAACTGGGAGGAATTCCCCGTTCCTCCGGCGAGTATCGATGCAGTATTCATAACACACGCTCACTCCGATCATTCGGCGTATCTTCCAAAGCTCTGCAAAGAAGGTTTTGCGGGAAAAATCTACTGCACCCATGCGACTCGCGATCTCTGCGAGATAATGCTGTATGACACGGCGCATCTGATGGAAGAGGATGCCAGATGGGCTAACAAAAAAGGATTCTCCAAACATAAACCTGCATTGCCGCTCTATACGGCTCAGGATGCAAAGCGGGCATTGAAACTGTTCTCGCCGCTACATTACGGTGAGGACCTGTTTCTCATGGATGACTTCAGAGTCAAATTCAAAGATGCCGGGCATATTCTCGGATCATCGTTCATCGACATGAAGACATCATTCAACGGTGAAACGAAGAAGATTGTTTTCGGCGGCGATTTTGGCAGGCCGGACAGACCGATCCTGAGGAATCCCGTGCAGGCGTTCAATGTCGATTATCTTCTGATCGAGGCAACCTACGGCGATCGCGCTCATGGCGATGCCGATCCGTATGATGAAATCGCGCGTGTAATCAACGATGGCGTCGAGCGTGGCGGTGGGATAATCATACCATCTTTCGCGGTCGAACGGACTCAGGATCTGCTCTATGTTATCCGCGAACTCGAAGAGGCTGGAAGAATCCCTGTGCTGCCTGTGTATGTCGATTCACCAATGGCTATTGATACGACCGAGATTTTCGAGAAACGTATTTCCGATCAGGATCTCTCCAGCCGTGTGCTTACGATCAAGGGGAAACAGATATTGCGACCAAAGAATGTGCATTTTGTCAAATCGGTCGAGGAATCAAAAGCGATCAATACATCGAAAGGTCAGGCGATTATCATATCTGCGAGCGGTATGGCGACAGGAGGCAGAGTGCTGCATCATTTACGAAAACGGCTCCGGCATCGCGAGAATACGATCCTGTTTGTCGGCTATCAGGTGATGGGCACACGCGGACGGCGGATTGTTGATGGTCAGAAGACTATCAGGATTCATGGTCAGGAGATTCCGGTCAAGGCGCATGTCGAATGTCTCGATGTGTTTTCGGCGCATGCGGATTATTATATTATGCTGGCGTGGTTGATGGGATTCAATCGCCCGCCGGAGAAAACGTTTATCATACATGGCGAACCGGATGCCTGCGAATCACTCGCAGAGAAAATCCGTAACAGATTCGGCTGGGATGTCACAATCCCGAATCTCGGTGACAGTTTTGAGTTGGAGATGTGAAGACAGTTTCTTCGTAGCTCATGCTCCCTTGGAGCGTGAGTCACAATTTGGGTGGGTTTCTCGTTATGAAATATAGAGATGTAACCCCACCTAAAAGGTGGGGCACCGGAGCGATTTGAAGAATACCCACTCAAAGGGTAGCCCCCCCAGACACGTGCTACTTGCATCGAAGTAAAGATATTCAAAATTCAAACCCGACATCGAGTTTTATGAGAAGATCATTCTCCCACTTCCTGTTGGCCCGATC
>JAJRZO010000170.1 GCA_024275215.1 Candidatus Zixiibacteriota bacterium
CTCACAAAATTCAGGTGATTTTCGAGAGAGAATTCAAAATGCAGGATGGAACATTTCAGCCAATGTTCAAAGCGGTGGAACGTTCTGATATAATAAAGTAATCCTGTTCATACACAAAAAAATCTAAAAGTTATGTTTTGCAGGAGTGTCCCACTCCATCTTGCAGGTCGAAACCTTTACGGTTTCGACAATCGCGCTATTACTTCACTATGTTATTCCAACTGTCATAATCGGAATTCTTTGCATGGGTCACCGATTGATAAAGATCGGACAGTTTTCGCGTAATCTGTCCGCACTTGCCGGAACCGATCCTGTGCCCTTCGATCATCGTAAGGGCATTGATGCCTGCGCCCGTGCCGCACAGGAAAACCTCGTCCGCATTATACATGAACCTCGGTGTGAACAGACGTTCTTCCACTTTCAGGCCGAGATCGTTCTTGCAGAACTCAAAGATCGATCTGCGCGTGATCCCATCGAGCGGGCCTGCCGAAAGCGGAGGCGTGTAACATTTATTCCGTTTAACCACGAACAGGTTCATTCCGAACGCCTCGGCAACATGGCCGTCGATGCCTTTCATAAGCGCAATCATACCGCCTCGTTCTGTGACCTCGCGCTGTGCGATAAACGATCCGACATACGTTCCTGTGATCTTTCCGATGGAGGGGACCACCGATGGCGGGATGCGGACATTTTTCGAGAACATCGCATCGAATTCGCGCAGATGATTTTTGTCCACAGGCTGGCAGAATATCGCGAGATCAGTCGATACGGATTTGCCGAGACCGAGACCTTGCGGTGTAGCATAGATCATTGGCCTCACGTACGTATCTTCTGGGAAACTGTTTTTGATTACCAGTCGCTTGATAAGAGAGACGATTTCATCATGCGACTTCGGCGATGATATGTGCAGAACATCACATGATCTTAGCAGGCGATCAACATGATCGTGGAGTCTGAAAAGATTCCAGCGCTTGCGCCCAAGGTAAAATGCTTTCATTCCCTCGAATGCGCATGTCCCATAGTTAAAAGCATGAGTCTTGATCGAAATTGTCGCTCTTTCCTCCGGGACAATCCTGCCATTGATGTATGCGTACATTTTATGGTTCAACTAATGATCTCCTTCAGAGCGTGCAATGCCAGCACATAGCCATGTTTTCCGAATCCTGATATCAGACCATACGCGCCGCGAGCCGTTACCGATGTTTGCCTGAAATCCTCGCGGGCATGGATGTTCGACAGATGTACTTCGACGACAGGAATTGGGATGGAATTTACAGCATCGAGAATAGCAACGGATGTATGCGAATAACCCCCCGGATTGATAATCACGCCGTCAGCTTCGCGGCCTGCCTGCTGCAATCGGTCGATGATTTCCCCCTCGATATTTGATTGGAAAAATACAACTTCGGTTTCGAGCAAAGCGGCTTCACTCGTGATATATTCGTTGATTTCATCGAGAGTTTCAGCGCCATAAATTTCCGGTTCCCGCGTTCCTGTCAAATTAAGGTTCGGCCCATTTATTACAACGATTTTTTTCATCGCAAACTGCTCCATTTTTTGGCGACTGCTGAGAAGGCTTCTCTAAATTCTCTCTTATTCACGGGACATACTACAGGATTGAACATCGATTCAAGCAACACGAAGTTGACACTGGCTCCTGTTCTTTTCTTGTCGCGCATTATTACATTCCAGATTTCATTTATTTGAGGGATGTCCATCGGAAAATTTTCGTAGAGTTGTGCTATCTGCTCGTGTCCCCACTTTAGAGTTTTATCATCGAGTGAATAGAATCTGCGCGACAGTTCCAGCGCGACAAGCATTCCGGCAGCGACAGCTTTCCCATGCGGCATACGCCGTCTGTATCCTGCGAGGACTTCAAGCGCATGGCCGGTAGTATGTCCAAAATTGAGAATCTTTCGCAATCCCGATTCATGTTGATCTTTTCTGACAACAGCGAGTTTCGATTTGATCCCCTCAGTAATCATCTGCAGAAGTATTTCCTGATCATCGGCCCCGTGATACTTAGAAAACAAACCGTGAAGCTTTCGTGACCTGATGAATGCCATTTTCAGAAGTTCTGATAGACCTTCCGTAAATAGCAGTTTATTCAGAGTCGAGAGGAATTCGGGATCGACAAGAATCGAAATCGGCTGCTTGATTGTAC
>JAJRZO010000171.1 GCA_024275215.1 Candidatus Zixiibacteriota bacterium
GGGAAGCATCGCGGTGAATCCGGCATATCGTCCAAAAACCTCCAATACGAGAAATCTTTCGTGCGAACCAGCAGTTGTCCTCAGGCTGTTTGTCATCTGGATAGTTCTCGTAACGCAGGTGCTGAATCCGATGCAGTAGTCGGTACCTGAGACATCATTGTCCATCGTCTTTGGAATAGCGACCACAGGTACGCCTTCTTTGTACAGATGAACGCCATAGCTCAGGGTATCGTCCCCACCTATCGGTATCAAATAGTCGATTCCGAGGAATTCAAGGTTCTTCAGGACTTCTCCGGTCAGATCGTTCATCTCGCCGGTATATGTATCTCTAAGATGTTCAGGGACTTTGGCTTTAGGAACATGCCCCGGGTGAGTACGGGACGAGTGAAGAAATGTCCCGCCGGTTCGTCCGGCCTTGTTCACGATTTCTTCTGTCAATTCCAGAAAACTGTTACTGTTATCGGCTTTCTTATCTCTGACGATTTCGACTGTACCCGCCCAACCTCTGCGTATGCCGATGACCTTATAGCCTTCTCTTCTCGCTCTGATCGTAACAGCTCTTATAGCAGGATTAAGTCCGGGGACATCGCCGCCGCCGGTCAGAATCCCGATTACGCCTTTTTTTGTCTTCACATTCGCCAAATTATCACCTCCATACTATTGTCACTATCGGAAACTATCGATAGCTTCTGCACAACACAACCTCAAATTCAGAAGCAACGTTAACGCTGATTGTCAGTAACGACAAATATGTATCACTTATTTCAATCTGTGCCTTATGTTATCAAATGTAATACTTCCACCGGAAAAATGAGTTCCCCCATTGACAGAAATCGTTATCGGAGTATCTTTTTCTTTAGTTCCGCTGGTAATGTGAATGCCCGACTTACATGGCTTAGGGAGAGGAATAATGCATTGTGTCACAGGAAAACATGTTGTGTCGTTTGCTTCATACACGCTGCTGATCGGACTGGTCATTTCTGTAATTGCACCCGTGTCTCTGCTTGCGGAGGCTCCTGTCAGGTTCATCGTGACCGGCGACAGTCGAGGGTCAGATAATGGCGTCAATCAAACTATTCTCAGCGAGATCGCTCAGGCAATCATCGATGAGGATGTGGCTTTCGTTTTATTCAATGGCGATCTGGTAACCGGCTACACTGATTCAGCCACACTCGTTTCTCAGTTAATGACTTGGCGAGGCATTATGCAGCCGGTCTATGACGCAGGTATTGGTGTCTATCCATGCCGTGGCAATCATGACGCAGGCAATAAAGGAGCATGGGACGAGGTGTTCGCCGGAGCTTACTCTCTGCCCGGAAATGGGCCTTCCGGCGAGGAGAATATCACATTTTCGTTCACTTACGGCAATATTTTCGTGGTTGGTCTCGATCAATATGTAACGCCACATCGTATCAATCAGCCGTGGCTTGACGAACAGTTCTTATTGAATTCACAGCCACATGTATTTGTTTTCGGGCATGAACCGGCATTTTCCGTCCGTCACAGCGATTGTCTTGATGATTACCCGGCTAATCGGAATGCTTTCTGGAACAGCATCGCTGAAGAGGGTGGGCGCGTTTACTTCTGCGGACACGATCATTTCTACGATCATAGTCGTCTTGATGATGGTGATGGCGATCCGACAAATGACATCTATCAGTATCTGGTCGGATCGGCGGGTGCGCCGGTTTACACATGGGATGGCATGTATGACGGCAACATCGGCTCGTGGACACCTGTAAATCTGCACCATGAGATGGAATACGGGTATGTCGTTGTAGTGGTCGATTCACTGCAAGTATCGTATGAATGGAAGCACAGAACTGCTCCGGGAGTATATGAAATTGTTGATTATGGCTGTGGTGATTGCAACAGCAGCGGTGAGATCGACTTTGATGACATAATGTATATGCTAAACTACATTTTCAGTACCGGCTCATCACCTGAACCCATTGAATCAGGTGACGCCGACA
>JAJRZO010000172.1 GCA_024275215.1 Candidatus Zixiibacteriota bacterium
CCGTGGTGTAACGGATAACGCACCGGCCTCCGGAGCCGGGAATCCAGGTTCGATTCCTGGCGGGGGTATGACAAATAACCAGTATTTCGCTCATTTGATTGTGATTGACATATGGCAGAATAGCTGCTACTTTCTATTAGGTAATTTCCAGTTTTATTATTGCGAATAACATGAAACTCGCAAATAGTACGAAAATAATTCCAAGACCGCAAAGCAACCATTGTCGCCTGAGATGGTCACGCTTCGATCAGAAGGAAAACAGTGAATGGCTGCTTAGTTTGCTAGCCGATTATTTCACAACTCTTTTCTCCATAGAGCATGTGAGTATTATGGCAAAGGCAAGAACTGAATGGAAACTCTCCAGAAACGGGAAAGCCAGATTCGTATACCTCCAGAATCTGCTACAAGATGAAGTTGATAAAATCAATGATTTTATCTATGACTACAGCCATCTCATAACAATCGGCAGGAGCGACAATGTCGCATGGCACTTTTCAGGTGAACTCGATTTTTGCATTGCTATCGACCACACGTTCAAATCAGGAGTGCGTGGCGCTCGCACTGAAATATCAGAACTCAAGCACCAGGCAAAATACAACAAGAAACTGGAATTGACTCCGAAGATAGTACGGTTGATGCTGCCTGCATTTCGACGAATCATGAATGTCATCGGAGAACCGATATCGGTAACCTATTTACCGCCCGTCCATGGTTCGGACTATTATCTCCCAGAACTCCTTGCGAAAGGACTGTACAACCTCTATTCTACTTCTCAGCAGGATTTCGACATAAAGTTGGTAAACGCCCGGTTGAAAAGCAGGAAACCGCAATTCAAAGATCTAAGCTTCGGTAGCAAAGTCAGGAAATGCGGGAAAATATATTCAGAAGATAACGTTGAATTCAATGGCGATGTTGCTTATAGAAGAGTGCTGATAATCGATGATCTCTATCAGTCCGGAGCAAGTATGTGGTCATTCGCGGGCTGTTTGAAATCCATCGGCGCCTCGCATGTTGCCGGATTAGTCTGTGTGAAAACATGGGGAGATCGAGACAACCTATGAATGATTCGATTGGCATTTTACAATTGATGCTGACACCGGGACTCGGAGCGCGGACATTCGACCGATTGCTCAAACAGCTTGAATACGATCGAATTCTGATAAGTGAACTCGCTTCTTTTGAGCCGTCAATCCTCATGGAGAATTTCGGACTAAAACCGAACATTGCGGAATCGATTGCTGAACAAAAGGATCAGGCTGAAGCAATCGCCGCAGAGCTTGAACTGCACGAAATCAGGATACTATTGAAGGGCGAGGGGGATTACCCTTCACGTCTTGCAAATGCAATGGGCGACAATGCTTCTCCTTACCTGTTTGCAAGAGGTGATGTTCATATTCTCCAGAGAAAGGCAGTGGGATTCTGCGGTTCCAGAAAAGCATCTGATGAGAACTGTCAGGTGACAATGTCGATCGCAAGTAAGTTAACTGACAATGGCATCAATGTGGTGAGCGGATACGCCTTTGGCGTCGATACTGCTGCGCACATTGGCGCGCTTGCATCAGGCGGGATGACAACTTTCGTATTACCGACAGGCATACTCAGCTTCAGCCCCAAAAATGCGGTCGCGAGTCTTCTCGAACCTGAGAACCATGTTATCCTGTCTGAATTCCCGCCAAACCTGGGCTGGCATTCACACAATGCCATGAAACGAAATAGTACCGTCTGCTCTCTGTCGAATGCTGTTGTATTAATTGAATCAGGTCTTGAAGGAGGGACTTACGCGGCGGGTAAAGCTGCACTAAACCTTCAGCGTCCGCTGTTCGTACTCCAGCATGACGACCCATATTCTACACCGCCCGGTAATCGCTTTTTTATCGAAAGAGGCGCACATCCTCTGAATGTTGATGCTTCAGGCAATGTTGATTTGTCGGAACTTCTGGCAGCAATCGAAGCGGATGTAGATGGTCCGCCTCAAACCTCATTCCTCTCTGAACTTTAGACAGCCAGGGCAGTCTGTGCCCATCGTTACAGACAACCTACTTTACGTGAACAAAGTTATTGTCCACTTGTTTAATCAATTAGCTATCATGTTTGACGAGCCTTTTTCGTTGTTGATAGCATATTTACTCAACGGTCGCGCAGGGGTATTTGCCCCTGCGTTTTTTCCTGGCTTCGTAAACTGTCATGTATTCATCAGGAGGAACGTCTGTGAAGTAGTGATTTGCTCTATGACTGATAAATGTTGTTTCAATAGCAGGTCGCGTTCCGAATCACGCGGAGCGATATGAGAAACGCGACACTCTGTCTACCAGACATCACAGGAGTCGAAGACTCCTGCTCTATTACTAAGGTTGTCTCAAATGACACGAGAAGCGAAAGATCACGTATGTAAGGGAGATCTCTTTGAGGGATGAAAGATGTCAGGAACACGGGGACTCTGACCTGCAGAAGTCAGCCTAACTCGCCCATCAAAAGAACTTTCAACCGCACACGGCGGTGTTCAATGAACCGATCAGCCGCCTCCGCTGCCTTTTCCGAGCGTAAGAATAAGTATAACAGCAACCAGTACAATAACAACAATAACAGTATCCATTCTCAGTTTCCCCCAAGAGTCATATACATGCTGTTAAATATTGATTCCACCACTTTGTTCCCCCGCATGTTCCTGTGTCCCTATCTATTTCACCATCTTATACATGGGATCCCACGGGGGACGGATAATCGGGTCCTGATCATAGATGGATAGTACTTCATCAGGTACAAATTCACGTTTCACGATTACATTGTACACATACTCATCGAACCATGTGTCGTACAGGGTCCAATAGCCGCTATCTCCCGAATCTGTACCCCAGCTATTCTCAACGAGCCATTTGACCGGCTTGTCATCCTTTATATCTACGCCAACGAACACCATAGCGTGGTTGGGAGCGCTTTCTCTGTAAAGCGCCCGCTCAGCCTTTGACATTTTCATATCAGTTTCATAGATGTCGTCATAGTCATAAATACCGACCGCCATAATGCCGTGCTCGCGACTTTGATCTTTACCTACATCGCAGGCAAACCAAACCGGCTCATCGGCAAGAACCGACTTCATCGCCGTTTCCTTCAAGACATCAATAGTTGTATTGGCGAAGTCGATATCTGCTTTGTCATACATATTGCGCGACAGCCGAATACTATAATGTTTTCCGTAATCCTTGGCCGGATCGTTAAATATATTGACATATTCGTTCAGATCAACACCAACGAATTCATCATAGAATTGTTTCGGCGTGTAGTATTTAAGTTTGCTGACCACTGAATCTCTGTTCTCAAACCTCCACGGGAATTCGGTGGGCGGTTCTCCCAGGTTAATGGCAAGCATTCGATACACCTGTGTCAGCAATGTATCCTTCTCGCTTCGCAGTTCGTCGAGAGTCGCACCATCAGCATACATTTTTCTTAACCTGACCGCACCGAGACGCAGCTTCCGGGTCAGGAGCACATTCATCATGCCGGTGTTGCTGGAGCTGTGAGTCTCCGGCATGATCTCTTTGGGAACTGCGCCATATTTTTCGATGAGATCGACGACATATTTCCACCAGCCACCATCGCCGATCGGACTGCTGAGCAGGATTTCAACTTCACGATCCATCAGATCCCGATCGGACATCTCAATGACCTGTTCGAGGAAACAATTTGCCTTTTCCATTTTATCCCAGAAAGCGAGATAGCTCTGTGAAAACTCAAAGCCGTCAAGTTTGTATTTTTCGATCACCGCAGGACGCAGGATATTCAAGCCCGCAAACAGCCAGCATCGTCCACTCGACTTCTGATTGCTGATGCCTTTTGTTTTAATCTTGTGGCTGAAAACATCGTTATGTTCTCTGAGTACTTCTCTATTCAGGGCAAGTTTGTTGATGTCATTATTTGTGATGGCGTTGTACATCGCTCTCGTATGATTATCCATATTGAGAGATGATCTGATATTATCAATCATGTCGCTGGACAGACCTCCATCTCCAGCCTGCGCGAAAGATGTAAACCCGACAAGACCGAACAAAACAACCCAGATTGTAATTCTGATTACAGTTTTCATTGCTGCTCCTGTGCGTGAAGGATACAAGCTCGACATAAGGCACACAATATAGCTAATGGCCGCTTTTAAGTCAACGAGACAGACCTCATTGCTCCGTATCGCAACCGCAGATCGCATTCACCTGTAACATGATATATCAGTTTGTAGACATCTACAATGATCTTCAAACAGACATGCGCCTGACCGACAGGACTAATTA
>JAJRZO010000012.1 GCA_024275215.1 Candidatus Zixiibacteriota bacterium
AAATAAGTAGCGTCATTCCCGCGCAGGCGGGAATCCATTGAATGCGTTGATGTTAAATGGACCCCCGCCTTCGCGGGGGCGACAAAGCCAGAACTCCACTTGTGTAAATCAAAGCTTTTGAGACAACCTCTGGACATCTGCAGTGCACAAGATATGAAGAAATATTTTGCTTCATGGATTGATTTACAAGCGGCAGGTTGAAGAGCCTTCCGTGTTCGTAGATAGATTCCGACTTTCGTCGGAATGACACATCATCGGTATTTTGTTCACACACTTGTGCAAGTCGGAACTGTGCTCCGACAAACGCAAAGGCACAGCCTCTGCGAATACTTAATTGGCTGAAGATATGATATATTTCTGGAATGGGAGTACGAATTCAGTCTGAATATTTTCTATTGTCAGTCAGGTGGCAGAAAGTAGTCCGGCTCGTTCTGCATCTTTTCAAGGCGGTTTTTAATGCGATCATCAATATTGAGCGCGTTGGATTCCACGAAGCGGTCGATTTCCTCGAAGGTTGAAATTTCTCTCATCTCGCGCATAACTGCTGTCACTTTCTTAATTGCGTCCTGAACAAGTTTGTCCGTCGGGACGACCTCATCAACAAGCTTGTCGATTTTGCTTTGGTCATGCAACATGCTCAGGAATTGTACTTTGCCTGAAATGATACAAAGCGCATTATTCAGGTAATGAGATAGTGTTGCAAGAGCAATGTCTCTTGCTGAATCAGCCGCTTTGCGACGTTCTTTTTGTAGTGATTCCGCTGCCAGTTCTTCACGTTCTCTATAGAGCCGCTGAATCACCTCGAAGGATTTCCAGATTTCCTGATTCGCTTTGCTCAGCAGGCTTTCAGCATCACCAATATCGATTGCGAGATTGTTGGCCAGATCAATAGTTTCCATCAAAGCATCTTTGGTTATTGTGCTGATGGTTTCGGAGTCGATCTCAAATAATTCTATCAACTGGTTGATGGTTTTGAGCCTCTTTTCATTCTGGCACTCATACTGATGCAGGCCGTCACGAGTCAGGAGAGCGGCAAGTTTGATGATGTTCGACAGGTTCTTTTTATTCTCTATTGAATAGACTTCGTGGTGATTTCTTATTGCATCCATGATGCTTGTGGGAAGATACCATGATTGTGTCAAATGGTAGCCCAGTTCACAGTGATCCATACCGATTATTTCCCGCTCAGCATCGCTGAGCACTGCCCCTTTGCTGACTTTGTTCACGACTTCCTTGTAATCATCAGGATAATGCTGTACAAGATACATGATACCGACATCTGCGAGAAGTCCCACGATAAGGGCTTCTTCGGTCTGTTCGGGACAGACAGTCTGAGCAATCTTTTCAGAAGTTGATGCGAGTGTAAGTATATATGCGAATAGCTCCTGTGCGCTCAATCCTGTTGACGATGCGATCCTCTCCGGATGGAATATGGATGATGCAAGGGCAAAACATTTGACTGTAGTAACGCCAAGAATGGAAACCGCCTGATTTATGCTGGAGACCTCCCGGGGACGTGAATAGAATGCTGAATTGGCCAGACGCAGTATTTTGCTCGCGAGCGATGGGTCTTTGAGGATGATCCGGCTGAGTTTCTTCGATGAAAAGTCCTCTTTTCTGGTTTCTTCGAGTAACTCGGATAGAACCTGTGGCATAGAAAACAGGCTGCCTTTAGTGGCTATTTCATCGACAATCGAAATTGTGTCCATAGTACCATTGTTCATTTTTTTACACCCGGCATATACCTGTTATGTCGGAAGAAATCGTATTGTGTTGATGATTATTGCTACAATTCTTCAACACTGTTTCGTATTGAACACGTGTGCAACAGCAGACATGCTGTTTCATCTGTGATCGGTTCTGGTTGCCTCTGTCGAACTCGATTAGTATTGTTGTCGGGAGTTTTTCGTTTCACGGAGATGTTGCTTGGACTGGTATCTTTATCCGATGGTGATTGCGGCAGGATTCCTCGCGGGTTTTATCAATACACTTGCGGGAAGCGGTTCTCTTGTGACGCTCCCTCTGCTGATATTCGCCGGTCTCCCCGCCGGTGTTGCCAACGGTACGAACCGTGTCGCTATTTTGCTCCAGAATGTTGTTGCAGTAGGCAGTTTCCGACAGCAGAGGATGCTCAGTTTCCGGAGAGGACTTATACTTGCTGTTCCGGCGATCATCGGCGCAGTAATCGGTGCGCAGATCGCTGCCGATTTGGATGAAATCGTCATGCGGCGTGTTATCGGTGGCCTGATGGTCGTGATGCTGATAATGCTGATTGTCAGGCCGAAGCGATGGCTTGCGAGCATGCCGGAGAAGCTTGACAGAAATCCGGACTGGATACAATACATAGTTTTCTTTGCGATAGGATTCTATGGCGGTTTCATACAGGCTGGGGTCGGCATATTTCTACTCGCAGGACTTGTGCTCAGTGCCGGATATGATCTTGTTCGCGCCAATGCTGTGAAACTCCTGATAGTTTTATGCTTTACGGTGTTCGCTCTCGCTGTCTTTATCCTGAACGATCAGGTTCGCTGGCTTGTCGGACTTGTGCTTGCGATTGGCAATATGTCCGGCGCGTGGGTTGCATCGAGAATGGCAGTAAAACGCGGCGCGGAATTTGTCCGATTGGTTCTAATCGCTGTTGTGATTGTATCAGCAATTGTGCTGCTTGGATCCCAGAGTTGAACAGAATACATGGTATTGTCGTGGGCAAAAGACCTGACAGCACATGAACTGATGAACGATATTTAATCTCTAAGTTCATTGATTTCCCGTTCCAGTTCTTTTAGTCCGGCATTACATCATCAAACTCCGCAAAAGTAACATCAATTTTTGTGTAGTTAAAAAGCGAGTTATGGAAGAGAATGAACCACTTCTTTTCTCTGTGGAATCTCCTCACTCAATACTTCTTTACAACATCATCCTTTACAACTCAGTTCACCTTCTCTATACTTAACCGCCCGATCCATTCGTCAGGTGTCTCGGAGGGCGCATTATGAACGTTTTTGCCGTGTTTGCCATATTTATTTCTATTGCCGCGGTGGCGAGTTATATCAATTACAGATATATCAAGCTGCCGACTGCGATCGGATTGATGTTCATTGGGTTGACTATGTCACTCGTAATGATCGGTCTCGGCAGTATCGGGATCGACATCGAGAGTTGGGCGACACGATTCCTTGGGAGTATCGATTTCGGCGAGACCCTGATGAAAGGCATGCTCAGTTTCCTTCTGTTCGCAGGTGCTCTGAAGATCAACATAAACGATCTCGCTGATAAAAAATGGATCATCAGTCTGCTTGCAACCGGCGGTGTAGTCATGACAACGATCCTCGTCGGTATTGTCTCATATTACACACTTCACATGCTTGACATTTCCATTCCATTCATGTACTGCCTTGTTTTCGGCGCTTTGATCTCACCGACAGATCCGGTCGCTGTCATGGCATTGCTCAAATCTGTCGGCGCGCCCAAATCACTCGAAACCAAGATTGCGGGCGAATCACTTTTCAATGACGGCGTCGGAGTCGTGATATTCACTGTCCTGCTTGAACTCGCGATTGAGAGCGGGCAAATCTCATTCGGTAATGTCGCATTACTATTTGTCGAGGAGGCAATCGGCGGATTCGCATTCGGACTTGTGATAGGATATATTGCATATCGACTACTGAAAAATGTCGATGACCACAGTGTGGAGATATTGTTGACTCTCGGACTCGTCTGCGGCGGCTATGCTCTCGCATCTGTGCTGCATGTTTCGGGGCCGATTGCCACAGTTGTCGCCGGACTTCTGATCGGCAACTATGGACGGCGATTCGCAATGTCAGAGACTACACGCGATCATCTCGACAAGTTCTGGGAACTGGTCGATGAAACACTGAACGCTGTCCTGTTCGTTTGGATCGGATTCGAGATACTTGTGTTGTCGTTCAAACTGGATTATCTACTTGCGGGAATTGTTGTGATTCCCCTGGTGCTCATTGCACGATTCATCAGTGTTTCCGCGGCAATTCACACATTGAAGTTATTCAGGCGCCGATTCAGCGATGGTGCGATCAGGATACTGACATGGGGCGGACTCAGGGGAGGAATCTCCATCGCTCTTGCGCTCTCGATACCTTCAGGTGCAGAGCGCGATCTTATCGTAGCCATCACCTATGTAGTCGTTGTGTTTTCGATAATCGTGCAGGGTCTGACAATCAAGAAAGTTGTCCAAAAGTCAATTGCCGAATCGTAACATACATCCAAAGAATATTATGATAATCCGGTACATACTCTTCGCTCTCAGGCTGTGATGTAATTAGTTCTATTGCATGGTTTCGTTTGGTCACACTTTCAATCTGCTCGAGGGTAAGCCCACATGAAACAGGTAATTTCTTTTTTAGTGTGTAAACTGGCAGAGGATGTATCTCTATGCCAGTCAGGAATCCCTATGCGCCGTCAGGAATCCTTTCCTGACGGTCCTGAATGATGATACATAGTCGCAACCGGTAAGATTCTGAAGTCCATGGAGATTTTTCACATCAACATCAACATAGTATAGTAATGGCGTTATTCGAGTACTACTGCAAATGCTGGGAAGGATAGTATTGATTTGCCGGTTCACGCCGACTGGTGTTGTATAGGATATGACTATGACCGGGTGCCGTCAGGAAAGGATTCCTGACGGCACACAGAAACGGCATACAACGGTACTCAAGGATTCCCGACGGTTTACAAAATCATGAGGACATACCAATTTACACATTCTTCTGGACATTATCGCATTGACATGAGACTGAATCCGGTCTTGACTCGCATAGTTGAACCTGTATATTTGACTTAATGTCAAAACTTAAACGTTTACAGAGGTTGTAGCGGATTGTATTGTCCGACAATCGCCGGAGAGATTACTACTTCGTGGAAATTGAAGCATGAAGATAGTTTATCCGGGGGTTCCAACCCAGGAGGTAGTCATGCGGCGAATACTCTGTTCCTTGTTTATTGTAATTATTCTGGCAGGCGGTTGTGACACCAATAAGAGTGTTGGAAGCGGTGACCAGGCTTCAGGTACAGTATGTCTCTGGATTAGCGCCGATAAGGATACTTATGTTACTTGCGGACGGACGGCTGAGTGCGAGGAAGGTGACCACAACCATGGGCAGGATATTTCCCTGGTTGTTGCGGGCTGGGAACTCGCTCATAAGAGATCATACGTGCATTTTCTTCTCCCAAAACTTCCTGAAGGAACGGAGATTATGGGGGCATACCTCGAATTTTTTCACTCGGGCAAGAATGAGGATGGCAAGACGGATGATGTCGATATCCCTGTTCAGAAAGTTTCTGACGACTGGAGCCCGATGGATCTCACATGGAACAACCAGCCGGAATTTACTCCCAGCCAGCTGTTTACAATAGATTTGAAAAGCCAGGCATGGTCAGGTTCGTCAAATATCGTCAATGAAGTAATAGATATGTTCGATGATCCTGAGAATGATTACGGTTTCCTCATTTGGTGGACAGAACTCACTGGTACCGGTATAGAGAAGAGTTTTCAATCCA
>JAJRZO010000173.1 GCA_024275215.1 Candidatus Zixiibacteriota bacterium
ATTCTTTTTGAATCACAAAGTGTTTACAAATCTGAAATGGGGAACCAGAGATCCTGTCGCATTTCGCGATGCCGAACTCGGTCTGATAAGGCTTCGCGGCCACGGAGCGTACACATGCCAGATCAAGGAACCGCTCGTGTTTCTGAATCGAATGGTGGGGCATCAGGCATTGTATAATACAATGGATATCGAAGATTATCTGCGCGATGTAATTGTCGCTCGCGTGAATGACTTTTTTGGCGAGAATCTCAATACGATACTCGACCTGCCTGAAAAATACACCGAGATGGCGGACGATCTCCGCAATTTGATCAGCGATGAGTTCTCAAAGTATGGTCTTGATCTGATCGATTTCTATATTACATCGATCACGCCACCTGACGAAGTGCAGAAGATGATTGACGAAAAATCAGGGATGCGAGCAGTCGGTGATCTCGATAACTTCCTGAAATTCGAGATGGCGAAGGCGTTTGGATCATCGAGTGCGGGAAAGTATGCAGGAGCGGGAGCTGGTATCGGAATGGGTGCCGGAGTCGGATTGATGGCTCCGATGATGATGTCCAAGGCGCTTGCGCCGGGGCAGACAGATTTCAAAAATGAATCGCTTCCTACGGTGACATGTCCGAAGTGTGGTGCGGATACGCCGGAAGAATCGCGATTCTGTTACAAGTGTGGACACCAGATTATCGGCGTCAACAGGTGTGGTAATTGCTCGGCGGAACTTCCGGCAGATGCAGTATATTGCACGAAGTGTGGCCACAAACTGGCAGAAATGCTGACATGCCCTGATTGCGGGCAGCAGTTGCCGAAAGGCACGAAGTTCTGTTTCCAGTGCGGCAGGAAACTCGATGAATGATTTCTCGATCTAACTACAGGCTTGGGATTACCTGTTGCTTCTGTGGCGGCAATATCGATATCGATGAGGCGAGCCGCACGACAACCTGCAGTCACTGCGGCTCCAAGCTCAGGATCGAGCGGGGAGCATCGACACAGGTATACTATGTCTCGGACAGCCTGAAACGCCGTGAAATCAGATTCCTCGTTGACCGCTATCTCAAGAAAAATAATCTGCCGTTGTCATCAGGATGGGGAGAGACTCGGCGAGTTTTCGTACCATACTGGAGAGTCCGCGGTACATGTATATCCGTGAGAGAGGAAACTCGTCGATATGTGTTCACGGAAGGTGATGAGTTCGGGGATGGAAATTCTGAAAGAACTCCAAAGACGCAAGTCAGAATCAGTCCCAAAGAGATTACCATCTGCGCTGATGAAAGACGAAATTGGGGACTCGAAAGCCTCGGTGTCAGGAGTCAGACACTCAGCCTTATTCCTGCGACTACCGAATTTCGCGGAGAGAATCATCTTGTCCCAACCTCTATTTCTGCGGATGATGCAAAGGAGAGACTTCACAGTGCCACTGACAGTATAGCGCTCGCGGTATCATCCGGAAGCACTGATATAACTGACTACATTGTGGGAATAGAAGCTACGCTGATATATTTCCCGGTCTGGGTTGCGCAGATGACGACTCGAGCAGGGAAATACACAATCCGGTTTGATCCATTCGCAAAGAGGGTCGTGTCGATCACGGAGGGCGAGTTTGAAATTCCCGAATCAGATGGCGGTGCGAATATCAATGATCCGAGTATGAATGTGCTGCCGCACCGGTGCCCAAACTGCGGCGATGATCTTCCGGCGGCGGG
>JAJRZO010000174.1 GCA_024275215.1 Candidatus Zixiibacteriota bacterium
CTGACAGCGCCGTTATCGAGTTGTATCTCAGCCTCCCAGTTGCCCATTCGAATTGCTCTGTCACGGTATGAATCATCGCCTGTTTCATTGGCATATTTGAGAAATGTAGAGATGATATATCCTGTGGTTTCCGGGTATGGATCAAGCCAGCCGGTATCGAAACTGTAACCGCCGGACACTCCTCCGCAACCTGTGATGTCCTGTGCTTTGCATAGCCATTCCATCGCTGCGCGAAGGTGCTCTGAATCGATATGATTATCCGATTGTATTCTGCGTTTGTCTCTGAGAATTATATTGAGATGCGATGGCCTGCGGTATCTGTCGAGACACCTGCCGGCGACAAGGATCAGTTTTCCAATCACGCCCTACCTCAACACAGGCCTTCTCCGAAGGCGGCCTGCCGATTACATTCTACGAGATAAGATTATCAGATCAACAAAAAACACGGTTGCCCAGTGAATCGAAAAGATGAATCGATTCGGAATCAGGCAGGATATGCAAAACATCGCCAAAATCAGGAATTGTTCGCGTTCTCAGGCGGGCAATAATCTCAGTCTCATCGTAGCGACCATACAAATAACTGCTTTCGCCGAGATATTCAGTCGAAACGACATCGACAGGAATCCCGCCGCTATCGACAATTCGACAATCATCCGGACGGAAACCGAGCATCAATTCATCGCCGTCGTTTACATCGCTAAGTTTCGGAGATGCGATTACAATGTCATCGGATATCTTCAGATTGGAGTTGCCATCGTATTTTGCATTAAGGATATTCATTCGCGGAGTTCCGATGAACTGCGCGACGAACAGACAGGATGGCTTTTCAAACACTTCGCGAGGCGTTCCGACCTGCTGGAAAACTCCCTGATACAGAATCGCGATCCGATCTCCCATAGTCAGGGCTTCTTCCTGGTCGTGAGTGACATAAAGCGCGGTAGCGTTGAGCGTTCGCATCAGGCGTTTGATTTCCGATCTCATCGACACACGGAGTTCGGCATCGAGATTTGACAGCGGTTCATCGAACAGGAACAGTTTCGGGTTCCTCACAATCGCCCTGCCGACCGCGACACGCTGCCTCTGTCCTCCGGAGAGAGTACGCGGTTTCCGCGAGAGCAATTCGGTCAGTCCGAGAAGCTCTGCCGCATTCCTGACGCTCTGATCGATGTCGTCACGATCCTTATGTTTCATTCTGAGCGGGAACGCGATATTGTCATAGACAGTCATGTGAGGATAGAGCGCGTAATTCTGGAAAACCATCGCGACATCCCTGTCTTTGGGCGGATGATCTGTAACATCGCGATCTCCAATGCTGACAGTGCCGCTGTCAGCACATTCCAGTCCTGCGATGATGCGCAATAGGGTCGACTTGCCGCAACCGGACGGACCGAGCAGCACTAGAAACTCACCGTCGGAGACATGGATATCGCATTCCGAAATGACTGTCTGGCCATCGAATGCTTTGCTTAGACTATCTACAACAAGTTTTGCCATACGGGACTCAAGTTATCATCACCGGAATCATGCCGCAAGCAATTAAACTTTGAACGAAGGTGCTCTGTATATATATTGAAAAAAACTGAGAGGACGGAGCAGACCAAAATGATAGAAATTCCAGATTCGATTTTCAAAGCCTACGATGTCAGGGGGATTTATGGAAAGGACATCGACGAAACGATAGCATATTTATTCGGGCGCGGGTTAGTAAAATATCTGAAATGCAGAGATGCGGTAATAGGTCGTGATATGAGAATATCATCCCCGCAACTTGCGGAGAGTATGGCGCATGGTATTATTGATGAAGGCTGTAGTGTCACAAATGTCGGTATGGTGTCCACAGACGGTCTCTATTTCACGGTGGGGAAGTACGGCCATGACTGCGGTGTTATGATTACTGCGTCTCATAATCCATCCGAATATAACGGCTTCAAAGTCTGCAAGACCGATGCAGTGCCTCTTTCCGGTGATGAAGGACTAAACGACATCAGAGATTTGATCAAAGGCGACCTCGGCGACCCTGCCAGCGGGGGAAAAATGATTAAATCGGATATATCCAAAGCTTACGCAGCGCATGTGCTTTCATTTATCGACATATCGAAAATCAAACCATTCAAGATCGTCATCGACGCGGGCAACGGCATGGCGGGATTGACCCTGCCGCCTGTTTTTGAGAAGCTGCCATGCGAAATCATCAAGCTCTACTTCGAACTTGACGGATCATTCCCGAATCACCCTGCATCGCAGATAGAGCTTGAAAACATTGCCGATCTCAGGCAGAAAGTTCGTGATACCGGCGCTGATCTTGGCGCTGCGTTTGATGGTGACGCCGACAGGATGTTCCTCGTTGACGAAAAAGCTGAGCCGCTCGGCGGTGATATGGTTACCGCAATGGTTGCGAAAAGCCTTCTGAAAAAAGAGAAAGGCGCGACGATTCTCTACAATCTGATCTGCTCGAAAACCGTTCCGGAGACAATCGAAAAATACGGCGGTGCCGCAATACGCACCAAAGTAGGCCATGCGCTGATAAAGCCGTTGATGAAACAACACAACGCCATTTTCGGAGGCGAACACTCCGGCCATTTCTATTTCAGGAACAACTGGTTTGCCGATTCCGGTTTAATCGCGCTTCTGGTATGTCTTGAACTGCTGTCGGAAGAAAATCGTCCTCTTTCGCAGGTTATCTCTGAACTGGATCCTTATGTCAGGTCGGGCGAGGTCAACTAGACTGTGAAAGACATTCCCGCGAAGCTCGATCAGATCAGAAAACAATACTCAGATGCGAAAATCGACGATCTCGATGGCATTACTGTTGATTATGGCGACTGGTGGTTCAATGTGAGACCATCAAATACCGAGCCTCTTCTCAGGCTGAATATGGAGGCTGCGAACCGCGAATTGCTCGACGCCAAACTTCCTGAAGTACTTAATCTTATCCGTAAAGGCTAAAGGTTTTCGCATTTTGTTCGAAACAGTAACTATGTGGGGCACATGGTAAGGTGAACGATGAATAAGATGACTGTACTTGTTGTCGATGATGATCCGATGCTTCTGTCGCTGCTGACAGACACTCTGGATTCGCTTGGGTATGATACTATATCAGAGCCTGATGCGGAATCCGCTCTTGAATGTCTCAACCAGAACAATTTTGATATTGTCGTTGCTGATATCAATCTGCCCGGAATCGATGGTCTCGAACTGGTGCGCCGGGTCAAATCACAGTGTCCTGAAATTCCCGTAATATTGATTACCGGCGTTAGCATGAAAGACATCAAGTCTCGCGCGTTTGAAGCCGGTGCTGACGGATTTCTCGATAAACCTTTCAGAATCACGGTCATCGAACGCCTGATGCGACAACTATTGCTCAAGCGCACTCTTGGCGGTTCGTCTGTGCTCGTAATCGATGATGATGAAATGAGCAGAACCGCTCTCCAGGAACAATTATTACAGATTGGCTATGACGTCAGTGCGGTGTCAGGAGGTAAAGAAGCTCTCGCCATGCTTCAGGAAAGGCATTTCGATATTCTCATGACCGATCTAATGATGCCCGAAATGGATGGGATAGAATTGTCACACAGGGTAAAAGAAGTCGCGCCATCTACTCATGTCGTGATTTTCACCGGCAGCGTTCCGAATGAAGAAGAAAAATCTGACATCCACACTGCTGCCGACGCATTTCTCCCGAAACCGCTTCAACTCGAACAGGTCTCGCTGACTCTGTCGAGCTTTGAAGAAGTCAAATAGAACTTTCCGACTTAACCAGTTTGTAAGATTGAGAGCATTTGCTTGTGCAGCTTTGCATTCGCACAGACAACTTCCCTGCCGAATATGTCGAAATCACTTCCTGAAAAATCGGTGATCTTTCCGCCTGCTTCCTCGACGAGAAGTTTGCCTGCTGCCGTATCCCACGGCGACAGTTTCAACTCCCAGTAACCATCGAAAATACCCGCGGCAGTGTAAGCCATATCCATAGCCGCCGAACCATCTCGTCTGACTGCGCGCGCAGTTTTGTAGAATCGTGCGAAGTTGTCGAGGTTGTCTATGTCTGTTTCCCGGATATCATACGGAAAGCCGGTCGCGAGAAACGCATCCGAAAGCCGTGATTCATTTGTGACATGAATGCGTTTCCTGTTACGAAAAGCGCCATTGCCTTTGGATGCGTAAAACATCTCGTCGAGGTTTGGATTGTATATCACTCCCGCGATGATTTCGCCGCACTTTTCGAGTGCAATGGATACGCACCAGACAGGAAAACCATGCGCATAGTTGGTCGTGCCGTCGAGCGGATCGACAATCCATCTGAAATCAGAATCGGTGTCCCTCGATGAACCCTCCTCTGCGAGGATTGAATGTGACGGGAATGCTTTGCGAATTGCGCGGTAGATCATTTTCTCGGATTTCAAATCCATCTCAGTGACCAGATCAACAATGCCTTTCCGGTCGATTGTGTGCGGTTTGTTCGCTCCGCGTAAAAGTATCCTGCCCGCTTCGTATGCCGTTTCCTTCGCGAATCTGAGATACTTATTCATGCTTTCCTCTCAGCCGTAGCTTCAGCTTTTTGAAGCTGATACTGCAGTTGATAGAGTTTCCAGTATATGCCGCGCTGCCTGAGAAGTTCATCATGCGAACCTGATTCGCAAAGACAACCTTTGTGCATGACAAGAATCCTGTCAACTTTCTTGATCGTAGAAAGACGATGCGCTATGATTATCGATGTCCTGTTTTCCATCAGCCTGTCCATAGCTTCCTGAATCAGCATTTCTGTTTCGGTGTCAACTGACGATGTCGCCTCATCGAGGATCAGGATTCCCGGATCATAGGCAAGTGCTCTCGCAAAAGAAAGAAGCTGTTTCTGTCCGACCGATAACGATACGCCCCTTTCACCTATTTTGAATCCATAGCCTCCGGGCAGTGTCTTGACAAATCTGTCGAGATTGACATCCCGCGCCGCCGAGCGCAGCATTTCATCAGTGATCGATTGATTTCCCAGCCTGATATTCTTATCGATTGTTCCTGAAAAAAGAAAAACATCCTGAAGCACCAGCCCGATATTTTCACGGACATCGTGTATTGCTATATCTTTGATATTAATCCCATCGAGCCTTATGGAACCTCGCTGGTGGTCGTAGAATCTCATCAACAGACCGGCGGTAGTGGTTTTGCCGGAACCTGTCGCGCCGACAATCGCTACTTTCTCTCCCGGTTCGATGCTGAACGACAGGTCTCTGATTACCCATTTTTCATCATCGTATGCAAACCAGACTTTTTCGAATTCGACTTTGCCTTTGCATTGTTTCCATTCTATGGGACTCGGTCTGTTATCGAAGCTTAGATTCGTGTCGAGCAATCCAAACACGCTTTCAGCCGATGCCATTGCGGACTGAAGTGTGTTGTATTTCTCAGACAGATCCATAATCGGCCTGTAGAATCGTTCGACATATTGTGTGAATGCAACAAGAGTTCCGAATGTCAACGCGCCCTGAATTACTTCGCC
>JAJRZO010000175.1 GCA_024275215.1 Candidatus Zixiibacteriota bacterium
ACCAACGTATTTGTCATGGAAGGAAAAGTGCGCTGACTCAATTGAAGGCTCTGGACCCCTGCCTGCGCAGGGGTGACGGAGTCGTGAGGTGGCAGGGGTGACGGAGTCGTGGAGTTGCAGGGGGATGGGATTACAGAGCGGAAGAGGTGACGGGGTAATATTTTCGGAGATTGAAATGGCCATTGTATCGCAAAGTTTCAGTATCGTCATTCCTGCGAAGGCAGGAATCCAGTACCGGTTGTATGAGGTGAAGAATCTGACTCTTGAACCAACGTATTTGTCATGGAAGGAAAAGTGCGCTGACTCAATTGAAGGCTCTGGACCCCTGCCTGCGCAGGGGTGACGGAGTCGTGAGGTGGCAGGGGTGACGGAGTTGTGGAGTGGCAGGGGTGACAGAGTTGTAGAGTGGCAGAGGTGACGGAGTTGTTAGGCAGCAGGGGTGACGTAGCAATAATATCGATTATATGGTTCTGTTATGGTGTCGCAATGTTCCATCATCGTTATTCCCGCGCAGGCGGGAATCTGGAACCTGTCGCAAATGGCGAAGAGACAGGCTCTGGAATCGGAGAATCCGGCATGGAAAGATTAATATAAGATTGTCAACACACTTATGAAGAAGAATGATTCCGTTATATATGTCTGCCAGAGCTGCGGCGCTGTTTATCCGAAATGGTCAGGAAAATGTGCCCAGTGCGGGGAATGGAACTGTCTGGTCGAGGAAAGAGCGAAACGCTCGCCTCGGAAACATATCGATAAGATTGACTTCGCATCGATTGCCGTAAAACTTGACGAGATCGAACCAAACAGCGATTTCCGTGTGCCGACTTCAATGCGCGAATTCGACAGAGTGACCGGCGGTGGACTGGTTTCTGGATCATCGCTGCTTCTCGCGGGCGATCCGGGTATCGGGAAATCGACACTGTTGTTGCAGACTGCGGGAGCTTTGGCACAAGCGCACCATCGTGTTCTCTATGTCTCCGGCGAGGAATCTCCTCAGCAGATGAGAAACAGGGCTGATCGTCTGGGCATATCGACTGAACTGATCTCAATTGCTGCGACATCGGATTTGCAGGAAATAAAAGCGATCATCGAGCAGGAATTCTATTCGTTCGTTGTGGTTGATTCGATCCAGACTCTCAGGTCACGTGCATTTGAATCATCTCCCGGCACTGTCACACAGATTCGAGAGTGTGTCGCCGATCTTCAGGATCTCTGTGCTGTTCGGGGAACAGGATTGTTGCTGATCGGTCATATCACCAAAGAGGGCGCAATTGCAGGCCCGAAAGTGCTTGAGCACATGGTCGATGTCGTACTCTATTTCGAAGGCGACAAGAGCCAGTTTTATAGAATCCTCAGATCTCAGAAAAACAGGTTTGGCGCAACATCCGAGATCGGGATATTTACCATTGATGAGCGAGGACTCTCAGCAGTAGAGAATCCGTCGGAGCTTTTTCTTACCGAGCGCGCTTGCGGTATTTCGGGGCAGGTTGTAGTCTGTTCGCTCGAAGGCGCGCGCCCGATATTGTTTGAGTTACAGGCGCTGGTGACTGATTCGACTTATGGTGTTCCACAGAGGGTATCATCGGGATTTGATCAGAAGCGGCTGAATCTTTTGCTGGCGATTCTCGAAAAAAAGGAGAAATTCAGGCTTGCGGCAAAAGATGTGTTCATAAATCTGGCGGGCGGGCTGAGGCTTGTTGAACCCGCGCTCGATCTGGGTGTGGTGACTGCTATTGTCTCCAGTTATGAAGATGTGCCTGTGCGTGATGACACTGTTATCGTCGGTGAGGTTGGTCTTGGCGGGGAAATCAGGTCAGTGCCGAATATCAAAGCTCGAATAACAGAAGCATCGAGTCTCGGATTCAGAAGGATTGTCCTGCCGGAGCGGAATGCTAAGACAGCAGGAAACAATGTAAATATCGAAATAGCCCCGGTATCGCACCTGACAGATGCGTTCTCGGCAGCGTTCAAGTGAGAAAAGGAATTTATCATGTCCAAAGTCTCGATAAAGCCACAGGGGTTCATGGTGCCATTGCCTGTAGTGATGCTCACCTGCGTCAGGCCTGGTGAAACTCCCAATATTATTACAATGTCCTGGGTCGGAGTACTCTGCAGCGAGCCTCCTCTGATTGGTGTGGGGATCAGACCTGAGAGGTTTTCATACGACATCGTGAAAACGACCGGCGAGTTTGTTATCAATGTACCGAACGAAGGTCTTGCACGAGCGACTGATTATTGCGGGTATGCCTCCGGTCGAGACAAAGACAAATTCAAAGAATGTGAACTCACTGCGATCCCGGCTTCTGAAGTGAACTCACCACTCATTCAGGAATGTCCGGTGAATATCGAGTGTCGGGTTACGCAATCTCTGATGCTTGGTACGCATGAGTTGTTCATCGGGGAGATTCTGGCGATTCATGTCGATGAAGAATGCCTTGACAACTATGGTAAGCTCGATATTACGAAAGCAGCGCCATTTGTTTATGTCCCCGGAGCGAGCAAATATGTTGGCGGACTTTCCAAACTACTTGGAAGCGGTGGGTTCTCGTTGAAAAACTAACTTCCAACATACAAGTTATCATTTAGAA
>JAJRZO010000176.1 GCA_024275215.1 Candidatus Zixiibacteriota bacterium
CAATAGACCCAACGCACATCCGAGAGCAATTATCTTAAAACGATCTGGATAAATTGGGGCGAATGGCAAAGTAGCCGGTTCTATAATCTTGTAGCGATTCTCGGCTTCCTTACGAAAAGCATCCTCATTGATTCGAGAACCGAGAAGCTGTGTATTGAATTTTAGATAGATATCCTTCTTGGTCGCAGCTTTCTGTTCCAATCGGCCCAACTCTATTTCATAGTCTGGCCATTTTGTCATTCTGTTTTTCAGGTTATTCAGGGTCCTTTTGAGGACTACCTGCTCCTGCACTGCCAGATCCATTTTCATACTGAGTTCCAGGTATTCGGCAACCTGCTCGCTCAATGCAGGATCGATACCCGGGAACAAATCAGCAGCGGTTTTCTCACAATGTGTTGAAAGAGAATCTATACCTCGCCTGTATTTGCCTACTACATCAAGAACTTTGGAATCAGTTCTCCCGTACTTCTCCATCAGGGATGCCTTCTGTCTGGCGATTCCCTGAAGGTTCGCTTCCAGTCCTTCCAATTCCGCGGAAAGTCTGATCTTCGAAGTGTCAATTCCGGAATTCATAAGTGCTGTCGCCACGAAGTTACGTTGATCAGCATAATCCTCCATGTAGAGCTTGGTCTGATCGATCTCCGAAGAGATACCTTCGAGAATAGCTTCGCTAATACTTTCGCCGATATTAACTCTTGTATAGCTCTTTTTATAATCTGCGAGTTCGGCCTCAGCGTCCTCCCACTCTTTTTTATAGATTGTAAGCTGTTCTGTGGAAAACTCCTGTATTGCTCTGATGCTGAGCAGGTCGCCTTTGATTTGTTCTTCCCGGAAGATGTCGGCAAGTGTTTCCGCCATTTCCTTTGCTTCGAGAGGATTTTCAGATTCGCACAATATGACGACAACATTCCGACCCTTGAAGCCAACTTTGATATACTCATCCTGGAGTTTTCGGATAAGCTGAAAGTTGATCAAATCTCTTTCGCTGTAATTTTTGTACTTAGCGGCAAGTTCCTTAACTTCGGAACGAATATCAGGATCATCAGCCAGTCTCATCTTGTTAATCACCTTGAGCAAAGTCGCAGGAGAAAGTATTTCGCTTTTCACCGATTGCTGCCAGAGCATCAGGTCTCTATCAGACCTGATTGCATCCACACCGGTAGCGTTTGAGAGTCCCCTGAACTCCGGACCGAGCAAGGCGCTTTCCTTGACGAGTATCTGCACACGTGATTAGAATTTCTCGGTGAGCAGAAAACTTCCACCGTATGCTGCCGCCACGGCAAGAACAAACGGGATTATGAGCAGCCATCTCCGCTTGTACGCGATATGCCAGATGTCCCTCAGATTAATTTGTCTTTCGACTGGAAGTTTTCTCATTTTTCCTGTCCGCTAACGATTCCCTATCTGATCGACAAGAACCACTGTTGATACTACTGTTGCCGTGATGGCAACTATATCCCTGAATGTTCCCCAACCGGCTTTGAACAGCCCGCTCCCCTTTCGAGGCAAGACGACTGTGTCCTCGCCCTGCAGGAGGTAACGTCGTGGTGTACCCTCAGAAGAGTACTTGTCGAGATCAATTGTCATAACGCTGGAATACCCTTCATGTTTCGAGATGACTTTCACTTTGCTGAGATCAGCATCCAGTGTAGAGCCTCCAGCCATGATTAACGCATCCATGACATCCATACCATCTTCAAGATTGACAGGACCGGAATGGGCAACAGCTCCGGTGACATACACGATGCTTCGACGCTCCTGGTTTGCCTTGGGAAGCCCGCTGCCGGCAATCCCACCCGGCATGCTCGGCACTTCTACTATATCCCCCGGATAGAGTCTGGGTATTTTGTCAAACTCGCCCTTTGCCACGAGTTTTTCGATATTGATCGTCTCTATTTTACCGGCGTTTTTCGTCCC
>JAJRZO010000177.1 GCA_024275215.1 Candidatus Zixiibacteriota bacterium
AGGTTGCTTCTCCACTCGACAAACCGGATGGTCTCACGACATTGTGGCCGGATCAACTTGAGGAGAAGTTCTTTCCACTCGATGTCTCAAAACTGTTTGGTGTGGGACATGTCACAACAGCAAGACTTAAGCAGCTTGGAATTTCAACCATTGGGCAGCTCGCTCGGATGTCTCCAGACCGGCTAAAGCAGGAATTCGGTTCAAACGGGGAACACTTGAAAAGAATTGCAAATGGACTCGACGATTCTCCCATTCTCCCTTATGTTTCCAGGCCAGACCCAAAATCGATTTCTCATGAGATGACATTCGAAAGTGATTCTGCGAATGTTCATTTGCTCGACTCGGTAATTCTTCATCTGACGGACAAAGTCGTTTCACGAATGAAGAAATATTACTTCCTCGCAAGAACGATCACATTGCGCATCAGATTTTCCGACTTCAAGACTATCACGAGGGCGCGGTCTGTCAGCGAGCCGACAGATGATGTTTCACTTATTTATGAAGTTGCGCGCAGTCTTCTCAGGAACGAGCTTGAGGCGAATAAGAAAATCAGGCTCCTTGGAGTTCGAGTGAACAACCTGAGCAAAATATATCCTGAAGACCAACCGTCATTGTTCCAAAACAATGATTTGAATCGAAAAAGAGCAGCCGGCAATGCTGTCGAACAAATCAGGAACAAGTACGGAAAGTATTCGATAGTTCGAGCAGGCAGCCTGACATACCTTCAGAAGAAGTCTGATCCGCCACAGTAATGCGGCAGCGACTACAGGCTACTGGCAGACTTCGACTTTGGCGCCGATTTGCACACCGCATTCGTTGTTGTCAGGAAGGCAGGGCGAATCAGCCTGCAATCTAAAGTCTCCACTGACAGCATTACACAGCAAGGGATCAGTCGAGATATTGCCCACTTTGTCGAATTGAGCGGTCAGGGTGCTGTCAGTGTCCCAGTCACCGCCAACATTGCCGAAAATATTACAGCAGTCAAATCTTGGATCATCACTTCCACTGCCCAGTTCTACTGCCGAACCGCCGGTTCCAAAGGCGATAATTGTCGAATTGAATCGCAGGGCGCTGTTAGGGCCGGCGAATAGAGCGCTACCGGAATTAGCCTGATTTCCAACGAGAGTGCAATTTGTGAATCTCGGCATGACAGAACCTCCTGACCCGGAGCTGCTGTACAATACGCCGCCATGAACGCTGGCATTGTTGTAGAAAGTACAATCATCGAAAACGGGAGATGACTGGCTCGCGAAAACGACGCCGCCAAGACCAGTGCCGGATATGGCAGTATTGTGCACGAACTGAGAATGTGTCACGACAGGCGAAGATGTTACTGCGTAAATGGCGCCGCCACTGACCGAAGCGCTATTGTCTTCGAACAGACAATTTCGCAAATAGATGTTTCCGCTCGCGCAATAAACTGCTCCACCCAGTTCACCTGAATTGTCGATGAATTTGCAACTATCGAAAATAGGCTTGGCAGCATCAGAATAGACAGCGCCACCACTACTCCCGGAGTTGCGAGAGAATATGCAGTTGACAAACTTCGGATAGGCATCGAACACGAATACTGCGCCACCCTGAGTATTTCCATCGCCCGGGGCTTTCCCTGACTGGAATGTGAATCCACGGATAACAGTCGTTGTGTCCTCACCACCTCCAAACCAGATTGCTCTATGGCGCTGCGGACTTTTTCTCAGGTTCAGTATTGTGCTGTCCGGCCCTGATTCCGATCTCAGCACGATGAATTTTCTGCCATCGAAATCAAGATCCCAGAAACCGTCCGAGTTGTATGTTCCTTTAGCGACGACAATTTCCCACCCCCAGCCGTCCTTGGAATTAGGAATAGCATCAATCGCTTCCTGAATAGTAGCCTTATCACCTGGTACATTGATCACCTTTTCCGCAGGCGGCGGTACAGGCAGAGTTGTCTCCCATTAGCATGAGACAACAAATAAGAGGGAGAGTATTATTGCAACTATAGTTAATTGTGCCTTCATCAAGTTCCTCACACTGTTTGAGTATCTTTCATCCGCAACACACGTTCGTTGTACAGGTTCCCATCACCTGTCTTTATAGCTGACGCGACAGTCTGAAATGTGTTTAATCACAAGCTGTCATCAAAGTGTCAACCCCTACAAAGTTTACGCAAGAAAGCGGGAGGAGTTGCCTCTGTCAAGCCGTTTGCAGAAATCATGTTGACACTTCCTGAAATTAGTGGGATATTGAGAGAAAGATTCCTGAAAGGTTAAGAGGAGTTATACTGTAATGGAAGAAGTAGTGTGTGTGAAGACCTTTGAACTTCGAGCAGAGGCGGAGATGGCAATGGAACTGCTTCAGAATGCCGGTATTGAAGCGCAAGTTCTATCCGACGATATGGGCGGGACAAATCCTGCAATTCTATCCGCGACCGGTGGATCAAGACTCCTTGTCAGAGCAGAGGATTTGAAGAAAGCCTCAGAGATTCTTTCCTCCATGTCTCCTGACTCTGAATCTGAGGATAATGACAGCGATGAGGAATAACGGCTGTTTGGCCTACAACTCATCTTGCTGATGAGTGGGGGAGAAGGCATCCCTGATCTGTTCTTTTCTGTGGCTGACCTGTTGAATCAGGCGCTTTTCCCGATTATAACGATAAACACCGATGACTACCGTGATAAGTCCGAGTGGAATAAAAATCCACCCAACAATCACAATAATAAGACTATTAAAGAAATGTACGAATGTCACACCAGCAACAAACATGGTCAAAGCAGTTCTCATGTATGACAAAACCGTGCGCTCATTTGCCAGAATTGTCCGGAACGAGGCGAGCACATCGGTAACACTCCATTGCTCGGCCCTTGTCTTTGGACTTGTAGTCCTGTAACGTAAACCCTTCATCTTAATTCTTACCATCGACAGGTTTAGTATTTGTCTCCATCATAACATTCACCTCAACAGAGAAGGAGTACCAAAGTTCAAAATAAATATCTTCAAATGAGACGGGAGCCGATGATCGACTCCCATCAGATTCACATTCTATGGGTTGCAAAAATTAGCAGTCAGGAATGCCATCACCGCTTGGATCGCATGGTGCATGACCACCGCTAAAGATATAATTTATCAAGTATACAACATCATCAATGTCCACCTGAGCTGAGCAGTCAGTGTCTCCGGATTCGAGTGGTTCAGGTGCAGGTCCGCCCGCAAATATGTATTGGATCAGGTATACGACATCATCAATATCAACAATTCCGCTCGCGTCAGCATCACCACAAATCCAGTCACAGACATCGCCGATTCCATCGCCATCAGAATCTGCCTGGTCAGGATTGTAGTCATCGATGCAGTTGTCGCAACTGTCGCCCACCAGATCGCCATCGAGATCCTCCTGATCCGGATTGAATGTGAACATGCAGTTATCACAACTGTCGCCAAGAGCATCGCCGTCAGAATCTTCCTGAGCTGGATTGTAGGCAAACTTGCAGTTGTCCTGATTGTCCGGGATACCGTCTCCATCAGCATCGGGAATGGAAGTCCAGTAGTCCCAACC
>JAJRZO010000178.1 GCA_024275215.1 Candidatus Zixiibacteriota bacterium
GAGAAAGGTATTATTGAAAGACGAGATGAGGTGCTCGATCTGCTAATGAATCAGAGCACGAAAGTCAGGGCGACCCTCACTGGCGACGAGCACAATTACAGCCTTCTTCGTGTGACTGGTGATATGCCGATGTACTCGGATACTTATGTTTTGCCCAAGCTTACGAAATTTCGTCCATTCTGGCATATTACCGATGGTGCGGCGGGTGCGCCATATTATGGACGGGAGAAAACGCCATGGATGGATCATGTCGAGGCATTTTCCACACAGAATGCAGTTGTGTTTTTCTATGTCGATGGCGGCTCAGTGCATGTCGAGGTAATAAATCCCGACACATTTGAAAAGGTTGATGAATTTGATTTGTGAATTATGATTAGCAGCTTTTGATCCTGACTTGCAGTTAAAGGCGTCGTGTTTCTCATCCAATCCAGCGGGATTCGGATCACAACCAGATTTTGGGACTGAATCAGATAGTGAATTATTTCTGCAAGTCAGTTGATTTTTCTGCCGTTTTTCTCTGGAACAATTCACACACTTTACGTACTGTAGTAGAGGCTGGAATGAAATATGATTGAACGGGATATATTCTCACAACTAATCTCCATCATGATGGATGGAGGCGCGGATTATTGCGATGTCTATGCCGAGGAATCGGCATACAATGGCGTGACATCGGACGACCGCAAACTCAACACATCACGATCCGTACAATCAGGCGTTGGGTTGAGGATTATCAAACATCACAATACATTTTATACCGCCTGTCAGGATGTTTCGCACGAGAATCTTATCGCTGCCGCGAAGTACCTCGTCTCAGGCGTCGGCACTGCTCCGTATTCACCCCGTGGAGCTGTCGTGCTGGAATATGGGCCGAAATCCGATCCAATGTCTGAGGGCGACGATGATCCGGAAACGATTGATATCCGACGCAAGTTGGAGACGATGTGTGAAGCTCAGGATAAGGCATGGGGCTATTCTGATAAAATCCGTCAGGTGACTGCAAGATATTCGGATTTTTATCGGGATATTTCAATGGCAACATCGGATTCGGATCAAATCATTCGGCAAAAACTCGGTTTGGTCGAATTCCTTGTCACTGTCTTTGTCGGCGACGGGCTGGATCGCCAGATGGGCTGGGCCGGCAAATCGTTCTACAAAGGCTTCGATGCACTCTCAGGCAGGAATTCTCCGATTGCTCTTACTGAAGAAGCGTGCAGGCAGGCGCACATCATGCTTGAGGCGGATGATTGTCCGCGCGGAGAAATGCCGGTTGTGTTTGCTCCGGGAGAAAACGGCATCCTGTTTCACGAATCATGCGGACATGGCATGGAAGCCGATTTGGTCGAGAAAGGAAGCGCATTTGCATCCATGGAGGGTAAATCAGTTGCATCTGAAAAAGTGACTATTCACGACAATGGTCTTCTTCCAGGATATCCGGGATCATACGCGTATGACGATGAGGGAATAGCTTCGCAGGATACGGTTCTCATCGAAAAAGGTCGCCTTGTGAATTTCCTGCACAGCCGTTCAACTGCGGCGAGACTCGGTGTAAATCCGACCGGTTCCGGGCGACGGCAGAATTTCAAATTCCCGCCTCTGCCCCGCATGAGAAACACATATATTTCTGCAGGAAATGACGATCCCGAAGAGATCATTCGTGCGACAAAAAAAGGTATCTATGCTGCCGATGTCGGATTCGGCGGGCAGGTCGATGTCGTGACAGGACGATTCATAACGAGTATCATACTCGGCTATCTGATAGAAAACGGCAGATTGACAAGGCCCGTCAAGGGCGCAACGATTACAGGAATAGGGATCGATGCGCTGAAAAATATCGACATGGTCGGTAACGACCTTATCATAAATCATTCACCCGGCAGATGCGGCAAGGGGCAGGAGGCGCCCGTAGGCGTCGGTATGCCTACTGTTCGCGTCAAAAAGCTGACTGTCGGTGGAACAGGAATTGCGTTCTGAGATGATAGACTCGAGAACCGCAGAGAAACTGATAGACCTTGCGCTCTCACTGGGAGCTGAGAGTGCGGAAGTCTACAGTTGCAGATCGACTGAAACCGAGATTATGGTCTCCAACGGTCAGGCAGACATTGTCACAGTTCGAACAGATAACGGCTTTGCCGTACGAATCCTGAAGAATCAGCGGATTTCCTTCGGATCATCGAATCAACCCGATGAAAAGGGCGCAATCGAACTTGTAGCAGAACTGGCTAAACGATGTTCTCTGCATTCACCGGATGAAAATAATGTCATTCCGGGTCTGGAGCATCTTCCTGATTCCGAAGTAAGAGAACCATTTGATCCGACACTTACGAGTCGCCCGCTTTCAGAAAAAATCAAGATGACCCTTGATATCGAGAAAGCCGCCCTGGCATACGACAACCGTGTCACCGGTTTCATGTGGTTACAATACAGCGATCTGGTTCAGGAGACAGCTATATACAACAGCAATGGAGTTAATTGCGAATCGACAGGGTCTATCGCAACAGTTTTCGCGTATGCTGTCGCCGGTGATAATGACACCATGCAGACCGGACTGAATGTGGAGAGTTCAGGTTATTTCGACAGGCTCTCGGCGAAGTCGATAGGCGAGACTGCCGCGAGGTATGCGATCCGAATGCTGGGAGCGTCATCACACCATACGGGCGATTACAGGATCGTTCTTCCGCCTGAGACATCATCGGCATTTTTGCGAGCATTATCTGATATGCTCTCTGCAGACCGCATACAAAAAGGCAAATCACCGTTTAGGGACAAACTGGGTAAATCGGTGGCATCTGAATTGATAACTGTTGTAGATGATGGCGTTCTTCCCGGAGGTCTTGCAACCAGTTCATGCGATGCTGAGGGTATGCCGTCAGAAACCACAACGCTGATCGATAAAGGTGAGTTAAAAGGGTTCCTGCATGATTCATATTCCGCGAAAAAGGACGGAACTCATTCCACCGGCAACGCTTCACGGGCGAGCTATCACGCACAACCGACAATTGTTCCGACGAATTTCTATCTCAAAGCAGGCGAGCAATCACGTGAGAGCATACTCAAATCAGTCTCAGATGGTTTGTATATTGTCGATCTTTCGGGATTGCATGCCGCGATAAATCCTACTACTGCGGATTATTCGGTTCCCGGCAAGGCAATAGTCATTAAAGGCGGAGAGATGGCATATCCAGTGGATAACATCACGCTGTCGGGAAATTTGTTGAATTTCTTCAGGAATATTGATAGTATTGGTGACGACTTGAAGTGGGTGGCATCCAACGGCATGATCGGTGCGCCTACAATTTCGATTGATAAAGTAAAAGTTACGGGAGCCTGAGACACTGGACAGACCCTGTAGGAACGAAAGCAGATCCAATGTCTAAACACGCTATCGACAGAAAACTTGGCGATGAGTGGCTTGACTGGGATGGTACAGTCAGTAATACAAGCCCTGTCAGGCGAGGCGTGTTCGTCGGTGTAGCAGCCATAGCGGTTGGAGTTGTTATCGCTGTTGCGTTTACAGTACTATGGTTGATCGAGCCGAGGCTCCTGAGTGTTCATCCGACTCTTTACGAAATCGCCAAATGGACTGTATATGCTTTCTCTGGAGTTGTTGTCTTTTGGCTGCTTTTCTTTCTGCTCTCAGCGATGGCTGGGACATCGATTCTGGGCGGGTTCCTTACAATCCCGCATCCGATTAACTGGCTGCTTGCGATCGCACTGAAAATCGGAGGAATTCTGGGAATATCCAAAGACAGACTGGTCAACTCGTTTCTCAAGGTGCATAATATTCTCCTGCCATTCAGAAAAGTCTATTCTCCCGATGAACTTCTTGTGCTTTTGCCACGATGCCTGACCAGAGAGACCAATTTATTTCTGCGAGAGCTTCGCGACAAATTCAAGTTCAAAATGGCTACCGCAGGGGGCGGACAGGAGGCTCGCCAGAAAATACAGGAACTCAGGCCAAGGGCGATCGTCGCAATAGCCTGCGAGAGAGATTTGCTGAGCGGTTTTGTTGAAGTCAACCCGCAGGTTCCGGTGATGGGATTGCAGAACCTCAGACCTGAGGGACCCTGTAAGAACACCGAAATCGACAAGGAGATGTCGCGGCTGTTTTCCTACGCTTCGATGAAATCGGACCAGGACACGCGC
>JAJRZO010000179.1 GCA_024275215.1 Candidatus Zixiibacteriota bacterium
AGACTGACATTCCTGCGCTGGTCGAGAATCTCAAACTCGGATTTGAAATCGGCAAAAAGACCAATGTTATCGTCGTCGCGGAAGGTGATGACTCTGGCGGGGCTATCAAGCTCTCTGAAATATTAAAATCAAGCGGCATCAAATCGTGGGTGTCTATACTCGGGCATATTCAGCGTGGGGGTCGTCCTACGGTAAGAGACAGGTATATCGCGACTGCATTCGGAGTTGCCGCTGTTGAAGCTCTCGCCGAAGGTATGTCCGGAGTTATGACAGGATGGGACGCCGGCGGTGGAATCAAGTATGTTCCCCTGAAGGAAACATACTCGAATAAGAAAGTGTTCAGGCCGCAAATCAAGGAGCTTCTTGAGGCAGTGAGTTGACAGCTATACGGAGGAGCGATGAGTAGTTTCGTTAAGGCTATCAAGACATTTCAGGTGAATCCGACACTTCCGCAGGAGATGAATGATCTCAGAGAGATTTCGTTAAATCTCTGGTGGAGTTGGCATCACGATTCGATAGGACTCTTTCGTCGACTGGATCGCAACCTTTGGGAACAAACAGATCACAATCCTGTGCTGATGCTCGGTTCGATTGATCAGGAAAAACTTGAGCGCGCCGCTCAGGATGAAGGTTTCAAAGCTCATCTCGAACGAGTCAGGGAAGACCTTCACACGTACTTGTCCGAATCAACATGGTTTTCACGGACACAATTTCACACTGATGAACCTGTCATCGCTTATTTCTCTGCCGAATATGGATTCACCGAATGCCTTCGCAGCTATTCGGGCGGTCTCGGAATCCTTGCGGGAGATCACATCAAATCCGCGAGCGATACCGGCATACCGCTTGTAGGCGTCGGTCTGCTCTATCAACAGGGCTATTTCCGGCAATATCTCAACAATGATGGCTGGCAGCAGGAGTTTTATCCTGAGAACGACTTCTACAATCTGCCAATCATAAGAATGAATACCGATGATGGTTCACCGTTGACCATCGCAATAGACTTTCCGGGTCGTAAGGTCTATGCGTATGTCTGGAAAGTTCAGGTTGGCAGAATATCAGTCTATCTTCTTGACACAAATGTTCCCCAAAACAGCGCCGAGGATCGTACGATCACCAACCAACTGTATGGCGGTGACAATGAAACGAGGATCAAGCAGGAGATTGTCCTCGGTATCGGCGGTGTAACTGCTCTGGATGCGCTTGGAATCAAGCCGGTCGTATTCCACATGAACGAGGGACATTCAGCATTTCTGGCTCTGGAGCGGATTCGTCGCTGGATCGCCGATGATAAACTAAGCACTTTCGAGGCAATTACACTTTCGCGTCAAAGTACTATCTTTACGACACACACCCCGGTGCCGGCTGGTATCGATGAATTCAGTGTGTCACTTATGCAGACATACTTCAGGCAGTACTATCCTCAACTCAATATGAAATGGAATGAGTTTCTTGAACTCGGATCGGCAAAAGATTCTACAGGGTCGAGCCGTCCGTTTAACATGGCTAACCTCGCTCTGCAAATGGCTTCGTATATCAATGGCGTATCCAAACTCCATCGCGAGGTGTCACGCAGGATGTGGCAGAAATTCTGGAAGAAAGTCCCCATTGATGAGATCCCAATAGAGAGTGTAACCAATGGCGTCCATTCCAATTCATGGATTTCCGCCGAGATGTCGAACCTGTTCGACAGATACCTCGGCCCCGGATGGAAACGCAATGCGACAGATCAGAACCTGTGGGACAGGATCATGGAAATACCGGACGAGGAGTTGTGGCGTGTCCATGAACGCAGGAAAGACAGACTCGTTGCATTCACGCGAAGGCGGCTGGTTGAACAACTCAAACGGCGCGGTGGCCTCGGATCAGACATCAAGGCCGCTCGCGAAGTGTTGAACTCCGAAGCATTGACAATCGGGTTTGCCCGCCGCTTTGCGACATACAAGCGTGGCACACTCCTTTTCAAAGACCTTGACCGGCTCGCAAAAATTCTCACTAATCCGGATTACCCTGTTCAACTCATATTCGCAGGTAAGGCACATCCTAAAGACAATGAAGGAAAAGAACTCATCAAGGAAATTGTGCATCTTGGCAGACGTGATGATCTTCGTAACCATATTGTTTTCCTCGAAAACTATGACATCGCTATGGCCAGATACCTCGTACAGGGTGTCGATGTATGGTTGAACACTCCGAGAAGACCGATGGAAGCGTCCGGCACATCAGGCATGAAAGTTGTGTTCAACGGCGGTATCAATCTGAGTATTCTCGATGGCTGGTGGGCTGAGGCATACAATCCCGAAGTTGGCTGGGCTATTGGAGCCGGTGAGGAATACGCCGACTTGCGATATCAGGACTGGGTTGAAGCTAATGCGCTTTATGACGTTCTCGAAAAGGAAGTTATCCCGCAATTCTATGACGTAGGACAAAACGACCTTCCCAGAGCATGGATCGCCAAGATGAAACAGTCTTTGCGACAGCTTGGCCCGATGTTCAATACAAACAGAATGGTTAAGGAGTATGCCGAATCGTTCTATCTGCCTGCATTCAGACAGTCGCAAATCCTTCAGAAAAATGACCGCAAGGAGTTGAAAGAACTCTCGACATGGCGGGAAAAACTGATCAGCGCATGGAATGATGTCAGGATACTTCAGGTAAACTCCGACTCTCCGGAAGAAACTGAAGTCGGGTCAGCGCTCGAAGTAGAAGCATTCGTTCATCTTGCAGAGTTGCTCCCATCAGATGTGATTGTGGAAATGTATATCGGACGGCTTAGTCCAACCGGCGAAATCTCTGAGGCGAGAGCGGTTCCGCTCGAATTCACTGGAGAGGAACGAGAGGGAGCCTATCGCTTCAAAGGCACGGCCAAACTTGAACGCTCAGGAAGGCATGGTTTCTCAGTCAGAGTGACCCCGTTCCACAGGAGCCTTGTCAAACATTTTGAACTCGGTATGGTGACTTGGGCTGATAATTCAATTTGATCCTGCCTGTTGCTCTCACGTTCCAGATGAATGCAAGCTGCAAGGGCTTGAGTTGTGGCAGACATCACATGTCTGCCATTGGGCAAGAGCACAACAACATGCTTTATCTGCAGACCAGCAGGACAAAAGTTCCGGTGACCACAACAATCGTCAATACCAGAAGCCATAACGGCATTCCGTAAAACTCTCTGTAAACCGACTTCACTGCCTGCCTCCGTATCTGTCCGCCCTCGTTGCTCAGATCCTGATCTGATCTGCTCATCTGCTGCACTCACTTTCTGTTCCAGAGTACAGCAATCGACAAGCCAATATGTCTCATTTTGAACACCGCCAGTTGCCGCACAGGTATAACATATAATACTGCAAGATATTACAAAGATTGCGCAGTTTCAGAACAGTTGTTCAGTAATTAACAAAAGTTGCCAGTTGCAGACAAACTTGTTGGACTATTCCAATAGTATCTTGAATAAACCCACTGACAGAACAGATATACAGCCCGCTGCTAATTGCATATGGCTGGTCTTGTGCTTCCGCATCAGCGGACTCATGTGACCAGCCATAATTGATAGAATCCGGATTGTCCTCATACCCATCGCATCCGCATAGCAGGCATATTTCGTCCTTATTCGCCCGCAATCATTGCTCAGAAATCGCTTGTCATAACCGCATACCATCGCTTAATTCAACATCTATAAATACAATTACCGTGACAATTCTGTTGGCGGTTATTAATGGAGCAAGTGGTGGAAAAATTAATCTATCTGGATAATGCAGCTACATCCTGGCCGAAGCCCGACAAAGTTTACGACTACATGGTCGAATTCTATCGTGATTGCGGGGTCAACCCGGGACGGAGTGGTTTTGACAAAGCTATCGAGGCTGGAAATCTTCTCGAGGATCTTCGCAAACGCCTGACCAAATTCTTCGGGGGTGATATCAACGTACCTGAACGGTTATGTTTCTCGTACAATGCGACCGACTCGCTCAATTTGATAATTCAGGGCGCATTATCTTCGGGCGATCATGTTGTCACCACGAATCTCGAACATAATTCTGTGATCAGGCCGATCAACCACCTTGTGCGGGATCATGGCGTCGAAGCGACCTATGTTCCATTTGACAATGACGGATTTGTCAGTCCCGATGATATCCGTGATGCAATCAAACCTAATACAAAGCTCGTAATTGTCAATCATGGCTCGAATGTTATCGGCACGATTCAGCCTGTTGCGGAAATCGGTGCGGTTTGCAAAGAGAAGGGGGTTCTCTTCGCAATTGATGCTTCGCAGACTGCGGGCGTGATCCCGATTGACATGAAAGCCATGAACATCGATGCCCTTGCATTTACAGGCCACAAATCTCTTCTCGGATCGACCGGAATCGGTGGTTTGTGCGTGCGCGAACATGTCGATCTGAGACAGACGCGAAGCGGCGGTACGGGAGTCAGGTCTGCATATCCATATCATCTCGAAGAGTATCCATACCGAATGGAATTCGGTACGACTAACATGGTCGGAGTGGCATCGCTCTGGGCTGCGCAGGATTGGTTCGATGAACAGGGGGGATTCACACCGATATATGAACATGAAATGAAGCTTGCGCGGAGGATGGTCGAT
>JAJRZO010000180.1 GCA_024275215.1 Candidatus Zixiibacteriota bacterium
CGATGAATCATTGTGGACTTCGATATAGTTTGAACCGCAACTATACAGGGCTGAAAAACTTGTCACATGCAACACAGGGAGAGTGTCAAAGGTGTGTTCGATGCCAATTTCGGGATAATCCGCCGCATCAACATAATGCTGCCCGTCATCACGACTTCCAGTCATGTAGTTCCAGAAAAGGAACTCCTTGAACTCGTCATCAAATGTTGTTCCGTAATTATCAAGCACATCAATCATAACATTTATCAGTGATGATAACGGATCAGCCATTTCCTCGAGAATATCCTTGATCAGGATATTGCCATTGACTTCAGCGAGATACTTGGGCCAGACAAATGCACCGTACATGTGCCGGACAATGCCTTCTTCGAACAGTGACTTCTCTGGAGACGGCCAGAAATCATCGAAGTAATTATAGTTGTCGTGAATTCCCGGATAGACTTCATCCTCCATCCACACGGCAGTTTGTTCCTTCCACCATGTATCGATGAAAGCGTCATAATAAAACTGCACTGCGTGGTAGAACTCGTGAGCAATAGCGACTTTCATCGACCCCTTCTGGCTGCCGTCAGGGTCCTGATTCGGCGGGAATGTACTGAATGAATTATTAAGAACAATATGCGATGAATAATCATCCCACGGTTCTGATCCTTCGGTATCGCCGTTTGTCACTCCATAGTACTGGAATTGATCAAAATATATATCATAAAGGCTGTCACCACCGAGCGTGCCGTCTGATGGCGGCCTGTGATACCCGAAATTGGTTACGATTTGTCTCCAGGCCGAATCGGCATAGAGCGCCATGTTCTCAATAAAGTCAGGAATCATATTTGAATCGAGGTCTTCAGTCGGCACGGGTGGTGTCGCCATTCCGGAAGTAGTGTCATAGTGGAGACGAAACAGCGAGTCTGGTGAAACGTATTCACACTCTGTTTCAGGGCGAGTATCGAGTATCGAAAACAACTCCTGAAGTTCAGGCGAAAGTGATGGAAGATTTGCTTCGACCTCTCGGAGAACATCAGTACCACACCGGAGCGGAATATCAGTGGCGAACTCGTCAGGGACATTCTCCGGATCGAGAACAGACTGCATCAGGTATAGATAATACTCTTCCCTGTCAAGTTTTCCATTAACATAGGCTTCATGTAAAAGACTCTGTTGATCTTTCCCGGCCGCAAATCCATCGACTGTTGCACCCATAACAAGAATAATACAAAGTAAATACACAATTCTGTGCACACGAGTCTTTTGGAGAGCATGGTCAATCACAATGGTACCAATACAAAGAATTCCATCCAAGATAAGAATCACGTACTAATATACTCAACGTTGCCCGAATGTCAACTGAAACTTGGAGTTACGGCGGTCATGGGGCGCAGTTCCAAGTCCCGGTTCTACATCCATCTTCGGCATTTACTGCTCCAATATGAACACATAACACACAGACAATGGAACAGCGCCCCATGTGAATCGGTTAACTGCAGACCGCGGTGTTGCCTTGCAGATAAAACCTTGTTCGTTACATGAATTACATGGTTTTCACACTTCTGTTGTGAAATGTGAGCAGACCATGCTTTCCGGCGAGGATTTTGTTAACGACGAGAGCGAAATCCTGCGTGGCGAGTGATTGAAGAGAAAGGGGGTGCCATATTCTCTTCTCAGTCACATTTGCGTAGTCAAGGTTTTTGCGAATACCAAACATGACCCACCTCCTTGCCGAGTTGTCTGACGGCGGTGAAGGACATAAGGAGGGAGGTGTTGTCATTTCATGGTTACAACAACCTTTTCCACTATTAGCAGTTTGACATACACTCTACCGAAGCAGTTTTTCCTGTAACTTACGAATAGCACGCCACTTATAAATATGAACAACCTGCTGGGTGATTCCGAGAATCGCGGCAATTTCTCTTTCGGTCTTCCCTTTGAGCACGAGAGTTATGACTTCCCTCTGCCGTGGAGACAACGAGCGCGAAATATGCCATCGGAGTCTTGATTTGAATTTATCGTGTGCTTTCTCCCGCGATCCATGCTTGTCGGTCCTGTCGCTATAAGCAGACATCTCCTGCGAAAAGTTTTCGAGAAGAATCCTTTCGAGACGAACTTCGGCAAACCTATACTCATTCCCGCTCATCGTCTGTTTTCTCTGTTGTCATATATGCTAATCAATTATTAACGAAATCAGTCCGCCAAAAACCTTGACAAACGCCTTATGAAACCATTACTATACAATGGTACTGTGATCTAACAAAATCTGCGAGCGCTGTCGTTTCTGGGAGATTGGAACTTCTCTTATTGGAGGATCGCATCATGTCTCCCAAACGCGAGTTATCATTGTCTGAATGGTTTGGCAAAAAGGGTTGGATTCCTTTTCGTCTCCAAAGCCTGTCACCACGCGATTTTGTCAAAACGGTGAACAGAATCCTGCGCGATGAGCATATTATCATTCCGTACGACCGGGATGCAGGCAACAAGGATATCTGAAGGCACTCGACCTGACAAAGCAATCAACGACCCCGAATTTATAAGGCACTCCGCAATTCGGCACATGTTGTTTCGCCTTCTGCAATGATTCGGAATGAAAGCACTATTCGATGAGGCCTTTCAGTTGTTGCTGCGTCCTTTGATACTGTGCTTGCGGAGTTTTTTCAGGACTTTCCTGATATCTTCTCTGGTCACAGAATACTCTTTGGCAAGGTCTTTCTCAGCCTCACCATACGCTACTTTCTTCTCATACGAAGTCAGGTCTTTCGGGAGTGCATTTACGCGTTCAAGATACGCGATATAGATTTCATATTCCCAGGGAGAAAACTCGCTCTTCCACTGATCGTTGACTGCATTTGTCGAATCTGTCAGCGTATCACTTGATATAGTCGTGTCCGGCTTATCCTCTTGCGCAACCGGATCGAATTCCGGATTCAGATAAAGATCAAGCTGAGATTCCAGAGCATAGATTAGTGTATTGCTTTCCCGAACAAGGCTGTCATACTTGCGCTGAAGATCACTCGTACGATCTGTAGCCATCATCTCGAATGTCTGTTGAAGGCTGTCGATAAGCTGTCGGCGACCAAGCTCCATCTTGATTCGAATCTCATTCGACTCAAGCCTGGACAGATAGCTCTTGGC
>JAJRZO010000181.1 GCA_024275215.1 Candidatus Zixiibacteriota bacterium
AAACGATAACCTTCCGACAAACCGACCGTCGACATCGAAAAGCGTCGCAACGGGAACATCAACAATGTGCGAATAACTGACATCCATCACCGCGCCAAGATGATCTGCCCGCACCCATCCTTCATAGCCGTCGGCGCATTTCACTTTCAAACGTGACCCTCGTTTTCCAATGAGTATCACAGCCTCGCCATAGAGCAACTGGTTGACATGCTCGCTACGGTCACTAATACCAGCGCGAACATCTACGACCGGCTTTATGACTGTTAGTTTATTTCCCATGTTGCTATCTTCCTGTCATTCCGGCGAAGACCGAAATCCATCTTGCATAGATTATTTGGATATTTATGACATATCGCAACAGAAAACGAGCAGGCATACATGAATTGCAGGATTCAATTGCGTCTGAAGATGTGGACATCTGCCGTTGCACAGAACAAGAAAAAAGGGCCGAGGCACAAAGCCACGACCCTTCGGAAACAACTGCCATAAATTAAATTGCAGGTTCCGTAAGCTTCGGACCGCATGCAACTATTTCAGGCGGACAACCATCTACAAACTTCTTGAAATTCTCGTTATACAGTGTTGCAAGCTGGCGATACTTCTGCCAGTAAGCTTCCTTGCTGTGCCACGTATCCTCAGGATTGAGAACTTTGTCCGGCACACCTTCAACCTTCTGCGGTACTTCAAAACCGAAGACTTCATCCTTCCTGTATGGCACGTCGAGCAGCTTGCCGGATAACGCTCCATTGAGAAGAGTCCGCGTATGCTGAATCGACATACGCTTTCCTATTCCGAACGGTCCGCCCGACCAGCCGGTATTCACCAGCCAGCAGTTGACATTGTACTTCTCGATTTTCTGTTTCAGCAGATCGGCATATTTCGCCGGATGATGAACCATGAAAGGCGCACCAAAACAGGCAGAAAAAGTAATCTCAGGTTCTTTACCAAGATCAACTTCAGTTCCACTGACTTTCGATGTGTAACCGGAAATGAAATGATACAATGCCTGATCAGGAGTCAGTTTTGCAATCGGCGGCAATACACCCGAAGCATCGCATGTCAACATGATGATATTCTTCGGATGACCCGCGCGCTTCTCCGGCACTGAATTCTCGATATATTCGAGTGGATATGCACCGCGCGTATTCTCAGTCATCAGGTCATCGTCAAGATCAAGAAAACGTGTTACGGGATCATACACGACATTTTCAACGACAGTACCATACTTGCGGGTGCAGGCATAAATCTGCGGCTCCGCCTCCGGCGACAAGTTACTCAGCTTCGCATAACAGCCGCCTTCATAATTGAAAATGCCGTCGTCGCTCCAGCCATGTTCATCATCACCAATTAAACGACGATTCGGATCCGCCGACAATGTCGTCTTGCCCGTACCGGACAGACCGAAAAACAAAGCGACATCGCCATCCTTGCCGACATTAGCCGAACAGTGCATTGACATGATTCCCTGCAAGGGCATCAAATAGTTCATCACCGTGAAGAGTGATTTCTTGATCTCACCACCATAGCCGGTATTGCCGATGATCGCCAGTTTCTGCTCAAAACTGAGCGCGATGAACGTGTCAGAATTAGTACCGTCGATTTCAGGTACAGCCTTGAATGAGGGTACCGCTATGACAGTGAATTCAGGCACATGGTTACGCAGTTCTTCGTTGGTCTCAGCCATGATACACATGTTGCGCGCAAACAGACTATGCCACGCATATTCAGTGATGATTCTCACAGGCAGCCTGTAATTCGGGTCGGCGCCGACATAGCAATCCTGCACGAATACGTCACGATCCTGCAGGTATCCCTGCATACGCACGAGCAGTTCGTTAAATTTTTCAGTCGACATCGGCCTGTTGTATTCACCCCACCAGACATTCTTCTCAGTCTGCTCTTCTTTCACGACGAATTTATCGTTTGCCGCACGGGCGGTATGTTTGCCGGTATCGACAGCAAGCGGCCCCTGAAATGTAATCCTGCCCTCCCGCCTGAACAGCGCTTCTTCGTAGAGAGCTTCGGTCGGGAGATTCCAATAATGCATATGAAGGCCGGTCAGGCCGTGGTTTTTCAACTTGTACTGGCTCTTGGTCGCTCGCGCCTGATCCTGAGCCGGTGTCTTGATATTCAGGAAGTATTTCATTTCCAGTCCCTCACCATTCTTCTGTCGCCGATGTAAATCTCGTTAGGTGAGTTAGGATCAAGTGCCCACTTGATCCGCTCAATGCCTTGCTTTATACTCTTAACAGTCCCGCAGTAGCTCAGTCTGAGATGTCCTTCCATGCCGAATTCGCTGCCGGGAACAGTCACGACCATCGCCTTTTCGAGAAGCAACTCAGACAGCGCATTTGAATTCTTGCTGTATGCCGAAAAATCAGGGAAACAGTAGAATGTTCCGCCCGGCTCCTCGATCCTGACACCCTCAAACGCGCTCAATTCCTGCATCATGACTTTCTTGTTGTTCTGCAGGAAAACACGCAATGCCTCCACGCCCGATTGAATCCCATTGAGCGCACCGACAGCCGCAGCCTGCGATACCATTGCCGGACATGATGTCGTCTGTGCCTGCACATTTATCATAACATCTACAATGGATTTAGCCGCCACTACCCAGCCGATACGAAAACCAGTCATCGCATAGGCTTTCGAGACACCATTCACAACGATCAGCTTCGATGTATCAAGTTCTGCTTTCGAATACTTGTAGCACGACGTGAAAGTGTAACCATCGAAAACAAGGCGATGATAAATGTCATCCATTATTATATAGATGCCTTTGCGCTCGCACAATTCAATCACTTCAGCAATAAACTTCTCGTTATACACAAGGCCGCTCGGATTGTTGGGAGAATTGATGATTATAGCCTTGGTATATGAGCTGATTTTCGCTTCGATATCCTGAATTCTCGGATGGAATCTGCCATCCTCCGGCGTCACGATGATCGGAATGCCATACTTCATCTTCACCATTTCAGGATAGCTGACCCAATACGGCGCAAGGATGATCACCTCATCCTGCTGATTGAGCAGGGTCGTCAATACAACATCCAGAGCCTGTTTCGCCCCGCCGGAAACAAGAACATTCTCAGGCGCGACACCCTTATCGTAGTTCTCTTCCGTGTATTTGATGATCGCTTTCTTCAGCGATGGAATACCATCTGTCGGAGTATACCTGACATCTGCCGTTGTAAGTTTCGCCGATGCCGCGATCACAGCGTCAATCGGAATTTTGCTCTTTGGCTCTCCGGCGCCGAGATGTATCACCGGCTGACCGTCTTCCTTAAGAAGGCGAGCCTTCTCGTTTAGCCGAATGGTCGGAGATTCGGCAATTGCTCTTGCCAGTTGACTTAGACTCATGGCCCGGAGACCTCCTGTAAGTGACTTTCGAGTTCATCTATTAGTTCATGTCGACAGCAGCACCAACCATATCCGCAGAAACATTACCCCGTGAGCTATAATACGTTATGGCACTAACCTCAACCTTTCCTTTTAATAGCTTTTCTTGCTGCCTCAGCGATATTTATATCCCTGAGACCGAATTTCGTGAGAAGTTCCTGACCATCACCAGACTCTCCGAATCGATCATTCACACCGATGAATTCCATCGGAACTGGCTGATGCCTTACGATCACTTCCGCAACCGCGCTCCCCATCCCGCAATATATCTGATGCTCTTCGGCTGTGACTATCGCTCCACATTCGGAGGCCGCGCGTACCAATATATCTTTGTCGATTGGTTTGATCGTATGCAGATTGATGACCCGAGCCTCGACACCTTCACCGGCGAGGATTTCAGCAGCAAGCAACGCTTCGTAAACCATCGATCCACAGGCAATCAGCGCAACATCATTTCCACGGCGCATAAGCGTTCCCCTGCCCAATTCGAATGGCGCGTCCTCGCTTGTGACAACAGGAACACTCGCCCTTCCGAGTCTGAGAAAACAGGGACCGGGTTTCTCTGAGACTGCTCGTGTAGCCTTCCTCGCCTCCCAGTAGTCGCATGGTATCACGACTGTCATATTCGGCAGAACTCGCATCAGTCCAAGTTCTTCAAGAGCCTGATGACTTGCACCGTCGGGACCTGTCAACAGGCCGCCATGACTGCCGGCGATCTTGACATTCAGATTGCCGTAGCAAACTGTCGTCCTGATCATATCAAGGCAACGCGCAGTTGCAAAACAACCGTATGTTGCGAAAAACGCGACCTTACCAACCAGCGACAGCCCGGATGCAATATTGCACATATTCTGCTCGGCAATGCCGCAGTTGATAAATCTGTCCGGAAACTCATCTGCGAAATAACTTACATTGACCGAACCCTTGACATCACCAGTCAACACAACGATGTTATCTTTCTCACGACCAAGTTCAAGAAGCTCATGTCCAAAACCCTGGCGAGTTTTTTTCTTTTCTATAGATATACGATCCGTAACGACCACCATAATGACTCCTCAATTGGACAGCAGACGCTGTGACCATTCCTCGTAAGTTGTGCCAAGCTCTTTCAAAGCGTCATCGCCCTGTTCAGGCGTAGGAGGAACACCATGCCAGCGGTAGTCACCTTCCATAAACGAAACGCCTTTGCCCATGACAGTTTTAGCGATTATAATAGTCGGCATCCCCCTGACAGTTTTCGCAGTATTGAATGCCTTGATGATCTGCTCAGTATCGTGGCCATCTATTTCAATAACATTCCAGTTGAAAGATTTGTATTTGTCAACGATTGGCTGGATACTCATGATCTTGTCAGTCGGACCATCTATCTGCGCATTATTCAGATCAAGCACGGCGCACAAGTTATCAAGCTTGAGAAAACCGGCTGCCATTGCAGCTTCCCAGACGGCTCCCTCCTGTTGTTCGCCATCGCCCATGATACAATATGCACGATTCGGTTTGCCATCCATTCTATACCCCGATGCGACACCTACTGAAATCGAAAGCCCTTGTCCTAATGAACCGGTCGAGGCTTCGATACCGGGTGTCTCAAGCATGTTCGGATGGCCCTGCAGATGCGATCCGAGCTTGCGGAATGTCATGAGATCCCTGAGTGGGAAATATCCGCACTCAGCGAGGATCGAATAGTTGGCAGGCGTCACATGACCGATAGAATAGACGATGAAATCTCTGTTCAGATCAGAAGGATTCTCTGGGTTGTGATTCGCAATGTTGAAGTACAATGCGGTCGCGAAATCAGTTACCGAAAGGGGTCCGCCGGTATGGCCTGAACGTGCCTCCACGAGCATCGTAATAATATCTCGTCTGATGTCTCGTGCCTTCTCCTGAAGCTGCTTTATGTCATAATTAAACGGGTTCAAACGAGCCTCCGCTCACTTGTGAAATAAGTAACGACGCGGAAATATATGGCAGCCCCAATACTTGTCAATCGATTTTTTCAAACCCTTTAAGCTGCTTGAAAAGCCTTTCAGAAGCTGCCCTCAGGTCATCCAGACTCCCCCAGTTGTTTATCACAAAATCTGCTCTGGATGCCTGGACAGTTGCAGGAATCTGGGTGGAAATTCTCTGACGGGCTTCAGCTTCAGTCAAGCCGGAATAGACAAGCCGTTTGATCTGGCGATCCTCTGAGGAAGTAACACAGATGAGAATATCGAGTTCTTCTTCGAGATGCCAATCCAGTATCAGCGCGGCGTCTATAACAACCATATCAACATCGCCAGCCGATCTGTATTTTTCGATCCGCGACCTGAGTTCAGCCAGCAAAGGCG
>JAJRZO010000004.1 GCA_024275215.1 Candidatus Zixiibacteriota bacterium
CGGCGGATATTGCCTCGCATCTGATACCGGGGAATTTTATCCATATCAGAGTATCGAGGCTTTACGATCCGCTCTTCCGCAGAGCAATGAGCATCCATGAATGCGACAATGATACATTTACCGTGTTTTTCAGGGCGATAGGCAAAGGCACTGGGATCATGTCACAACTCCGGGAAGGGGAGACTGTCGATATCCTCGGGCCACTCGGGAACAGATTCGCGCAACCTGAACCTGGCGAACGAGTCATCATGGTTTCCGGCGGAACAGGTCTGCCTCCGTTGCACTTTTTTACAAAACGACTGCTGAAAAACTATGGTTTCAGTGATGACACTCTTCTCTTCTTGTGTGGAATTTCATCGTCATTGGATTTACCGCTTACGAATGATGTCGAATCGCTCGGTGTACCATATAGAATATCGAGCGATGACGGGTGCACAGGTCACAGAGGATTTGTTACGGATTTGCTTGGCGAAGAACTTGACAAGACTGACATTGGCGACACACGGGTCTATTCATGCGGCCCCGACAATATGCTTCGCGCAGTTTCAAGACTGTGCCGTGAGCGTGGTGTTCGCTGCCAGCTTTCACTCGAAGGGCATATGCCGTGCGGTGTCGGAACATGTCTCGGATGTGTCGTCCAGTCATCCGAGAGCGAGACGGAATTCAGGAGAATCTGCAAGGATGGTCCCGTATTTGACAGCAACGAGGTGACGATTTGAGCGACATTGATCTGTCTGTGGAAATCGCGGGGGTCAAATTCCGCAACCCGATCCTGACAGCATCGGGGACTTTCGGCTATGGCGAGGAATTTAACGAGTATATCGATCTTTCCCGGATAGGCGGCATTATCACTAAATCAGTCACAAGATATCCGCGACCGGGGCACAAACCACCACGGACATTCGAGACATCGAGCGGGATGCTCAACGCTATCGGTCTCGCAAATGTTGGAATCGATCGCTTCATCGAAGAAAAGATACCTTTCCTGCGCACTCTTGACACAAATGTCATAGTTAATGTCGCCGGTTTTTCACTCGATGAGTATGTTGAGGTCGTCCGGCGGCTTAATGATGCCGACGGAATATCGATGCTCGAAATAAATATCTCTTGTCCGAATGTCGGCGCGGATGGCCTCGAGTTTTCGAGTTCGGAGACTTCCGCCCATAAACTGACAGCGGAATTGAAGAAAATCTCACGCTATCCACTGATTATCAAGCTGTCGCCAAACGTGACAGATATAGCGGCAATCGCGGTAGCCTGCGAGGATGCAGGCGCCGATGCTCTCTCGCTGATAAATACGCTTGTCGGAATGGCGATCAATCACTACACATTCAAGCCGATGCTGACAAACACGACCGGCGGCCTTTCCGGTCCCGCAATCAAACCGGTCGCGCTTGCCTGTGTTATGAAGGTATATCGATGTGTGAAAATCCCGATAATAGGGATAGGCGGTATCATGGATCATTTTGATGTCGCTCAGTTTTTTATCGCGGGTGCTACAGCCGTCGAATTCGGTACTGCCAATTTTGTCAATCCGAACTGCACGGTGGATGCGGTCGAGGGTATCAGAGACTACCTGCGAGATATGAATATAGCAACAATCACCGATCTTATTGGAAGACTAAGGGACTAACATGCGATTCAAGGAACGACTCGCCGAACTTACAGCCGAGCGGAAAACCGTTATCTGCGTCGGTCTCGATACTGATATCGAGAAGATTCCTTCTCACCTGAAAAAACTCGATGACCCGATTCTCGAATTCAATCGCCAGATCATCGAGGCGACATCCGACCTGATCTGCTGCTACAAACCGAACGCAGCATTCTATGAAAGACTCGGATCCTACGGTTGGGAAATACTAAAAAAAACAATCGGGATGGTTCCCAAAACTGTTCCGGTAATACTTGACGCCAAGCGGGGAGACATCGGCAACACATCTGCCATGTACGCTAAAGCCATATTCGATGACCTCGGCGCAGATGCTGTCACGCTCTCGCCATATCTGGGCGAGGATTCTCTCGCGCCATTTCTGGAGTATAAAGACAAATTTTCATTCGTGCTCTGCGTGACCTCTAATGCCGGAGCACAGGATTTCCAGTTTCTGGACATCGACGGTAAACCGCTCTATGCCTATGTGGCAGAAGCGGTGCTCCGGTGGAACCGTAACGACAATGTCGGCATCGTAGTGGGAGCATCGTATCCACAAAAGATAAAAGAGGTTAGGGCGA
>JAJRZO010000182.1 GCA_024275215.1 Candidatus Zixiibacteriota bacterium
CTGCCTTTGTATGTTATATCAAGCGTCTCGCGGTTGTATCTTCTGCCTTTACAAACCTCGCACGGTACATAGACATCGGGAAGAAAGTGCATCTCAATTTTGATTATACCGTCTCCCTGACACGCCTCGCATCTGCCACCCTTAACATTGAATGAGAATCTTCCGGGTCTGTAGCCTCGAATCTTCGATTCCGGAAGCTGCGCAAACAAGTCGCGGATATGGGTAAATGTTCCTGTATATGTCGCCGGATTCGATCTGGGAGTCCTGCCTATGGGCGACTGATCGATGTCAATCACTTTGTCGATATACTCGACGCCAGTGAGCTTTTTGAACGGCAGAGGGGGGCGGCGTGATCCATAAAAGTGACGGGACAAAGCAGGATACAATGTCTCGTTAATCAATGTCGATTTGCCTGAGCCGGATACACCTGTGACACATGTGAATGTTCCAAGCGGTATTTCAATATTGATATTCTTGAGGTTATTGCCGGTAGCACCGAGGAGCTTGAGCCTTGTCCCGTTCCCCTTCATTCTGCCATCAGGCAGCGGGATCGCTTTTTTCATCGATAAATACTTGCCCGTCAGTGATTTTTTCGAGTTTCGTATCTGTTTCGGCGTTCCCTTCGCGACAACCTCACCACCGTTTTTGCCTGCCGCCGGTCCAAGATCGATGACATAATCCGCGCTCTCGATTGTTTCTCTGTCATGCTCGACAACAATGACCGTATTGCCGAGATCGCGCAGTTCGGTCAATGTCTCAAGGAGCATGTTGTTATCTCTCTGATGTAATCCGATAGACGGTTCATCGAGAATGTACAGCACACCTACAAGCCTCGATCCTATTTGTGTAGCCAGCCTGATCCGCTGGGCTTCGCCGCCGGAAAGGGATGATGCTGTCCTGTCGAGTGTCAGGTAGTCGAGTCCGACATTCGAGAGGAAACCGAGCCTGTTCTTCAACTCCTTAAGAATCTGTCCAGCAATCAGTGTTTCACGTTTGGTTGGCTTGATAGCCGCAAAAAACTGCTTCGCCTCTTTTACCGACATGCGGGTTACATCATGGATGCTTTTCTTATGAACTGTAACAGCAAGTGATTCACGACGCAGTCTCGCGCCACCGCAAAGCGGGCATGGCTTGACCGACATATACTGCTCAATCCATGACCTAATGCCTGGCGATTCGGTCTGCTTGTATCGACGTTCGAGATTAGGGATCACTCCCTCGAAGCGACCGACATATTCGCCTTTGCCTCTGCCGTTTGTATGCTCATACTTGAATTTGATTTCTGTCTTACCCGAACCATACAGTATCATCTTGCGAATCTTTTCAGGAAGCTGTTTCCATTTGGTGCCGAATTTGAATTCAAAGTGGTTGGCAAGGCCGCGAAGCTGGAACCTGTTCCAGTTGGAGATGTCCGCTCCCCACGGATGAATGGCGCCATCGCTGATGCTGAGATTTTCATCCGGCACAATAAGAGTAGGGTCAACCTCCATCTTGTTGCCGAGTCCTCCACATACTGCACATGCGCCGAATGGTGAATTGAAAGAAAACATTCTCGGAGACAATTCTTCGAAAGAAATCCCGCATTTCACACATGCGTATTTCTCAGAGAAAATCATTTCATCCTGACCTGACGCATTGATGGCAACCATTCCGGAAGATAGTTTCAGTGCGGTTTCAATCGAGTCGGCAAGTCGCCTGGCTACTTTCTCTGTTCGGATTAGCCTGTCAACAACGATTTCAATCGAATGTTTCTTTTTCTTTTCGAGGGGAGGAATATCGTTGATGCTATAGACTTCACCGTCGATCCTGACGCGCACGAATCCTTCCTTGATCACCTCATCGATTACCTCCCTGTGCTCACCTTTTCTTCCCCGCACGAGCGGTGCAAGTATCTGGATTCTGGTCTTCAATGGAAGCGCCATCACGGCATCGACTATCTGCGATGATGTCTGCTGGGTGATTCGATCACCACAATTGAAACAATGCGGAATCCCAATGCGCGCAAAGAGCAGCCTGAGATAATCGTATATTTCCGTAACAGTCCCGACAGTCGAGCGGGGATTTTTAGCCGCGCTACGCTGCTCAATCGAAATTGCCGGAGAAAGCCCGTCGATGAAATCAACATCCGGCTTCTCCATAAGACCGAGAAACTGCCTCGCATACGCAGAGAGTGATTCGACATATCGCCGTTGTCCTTCGGCATATATCGTATCGAACGCAAGCGAGGATTTGCCGGAGCCGGACAGCCCTGTAATTACAACGAGCTTATTCCGGGGAATCGTAACATCTATGTTTTTGAGATTGTGCTCGCGAGCACCCTTGATGATGATTTCGCCGTCGCCTGACACATTTGTCTCCATCCAAAATGTGAACCCGGCAAGATATGCCAAATTACAGGCAGGTTCAAGCTAAATCAGGTTTTCGAGTATCACTTTCTGTTATGCTTGCAGGTTTCCGTCAGAAAAGTAGGTCGTGTTCCGAATCCAGCAGTGCTGGATGAGAAACGCGACACTTCTATCTTGTTATTCAAATGTCGGGTTTTTTTGCAGACTTCACCTGCTACGGAACACCGACCTGCTGAATAATAGCAAACTGCAGGTCAAACAAACTGTGCTACACGGACGTTTCCCGTGCATGGCAAACATCTATACTGCCAACTTCTCCAACTCATCCACATTTTGCGAGAACAACTGGATTGTCGCTTCGACAGGATCAGATGTAGTCATATCGACGCCGCATTTCCTGAGTTGCTCAATCGGATAGTCACTTCCACCTGATGAAATCAAGCCGAGATATTTCTCGATTAAACCATCCTCGCCGCTGAGGAATCTTTTCAGAATCGCCTGTGACGCGGCAAACGAAGTCGCATACTGATAGACATAGAAATTCCAGTAGAAATGCGGGATTCGCGCCCATTTATATTTTGTGAAGTCATCAGGCTCAACCGCAGGACCATTGTATTTGCGGGTCAACTCAACCCACATCTCGCTCATCAGGTCTGGCGAAAGCGCATTGCCCTTTTCGACTGTCTCATGGATCATCAGCTCGAATCGCGCAAACATGACCTGATGGAAAAAAGTACCGAGCGTGTTGTCTATCTGACGATTCAGCAGGAACAGCTTCTGTTTGTCATTGTCCGCTTTCCTGAGAAGATAATCATGCAACAACCCTTCATTTAATGTCGATGCTACCTCCGCGACAAATATGCTGTACGCTGCCTTCTGATATGGCTGCTTCCTGTTCGACAGGAAACTGTGCATCGCATGACCCATCTCGTGCGCCAGTGTAAACATATTGTTGATCGTGTCGTTGTAGTTCATCAGGACGAATGGATGAGACGAGTAGCTTCCCCAACTGTATGCGCCGCCCCGTTTGCCCTCAGTCTCATAGACATCGACCCAGCGACTGTCGAATCCTGCTTTCAGATCACTGCAGTATTTCTCTCCAAGCGGGGCAACCGCTTCGAGCACTTGTTTCACAGCCTCATCGTAAGGCACCGAATATGTCATATCCGGGAAAAGCGGGCAATAGACATCGTATGAATACAACTTGTCGAGTCCGAGCACTTTCTTTCTGACCGCCATCCATTTGTGAAGCGACTCGATGTTTGATTCGGTCGTATCAAGCAGGGAGTGGTAAACTTCGACTGGAATATTCCCGGCATCGAGAGAATTATGCAGCGAAGTTTCGTATTTGCGCGCCTTCGCGTAGAACACATCTTTATTGACCGCTGTGGCGAGCGTTGCCCCGATTGTGTTCAGCAGATCCTTATAAGATGACAGGAATGCCTCGTTTGCTTCGCGACGAACACTCTGTACCGGGCATTCCATAATAATTTTCTGGTACCGCTGTTTGGTCAGCTTCAGGTCTTCGCCATTTTCATCTTTGATTGTCGGGTAGCTGATGTCGGCATTGTCGAGCATTCCGAAAATGCTGTCTGGTGCGCGAGCGATCATATCTGCCTGCGCGAGCACCTCCTCGACTTCTGCTGATCTGATATGCGCGCGCGATCTGATCAACTCGCGGATATAGAAATCATAGATATCAGTCTTCGGAAACTGATCCGCCATTTTGAGCAGAGTATCATCGTCGATCTGCAGAAGCTCCGGCTCCACGAATGAAAATGCCGCAGAGGCTTTCGATGACAACATCGCCGCACGGTCAGTCATCGCCTGATATTTCGACATGCGGCTGTCGAGATCCTGATTCATCCTGGCATACTGATGGAGATTATCGCAGATCAGCGAAAGGCTGCTTCTTGTTTCGAGACAATCGTAAAGAGTCGATGCCGATTCACTCAGATTGCCTTTGAAACTGTCAGCTTTCTCGATCAATTCTTCTGCTTTTTTGTAGTCGTCTTCCCAGTCGTTGTCGGTGGGGTAGATATCGCCAAGATTCCATTTGTCTTTTTCTTCGATATCCGATCTTTGGGGAATAGATTTGCTCTTCGAGGTTGTTACAGTCGTCATAATCGCCTTTCGGTATTTGGTCCATCCAGATTTGCTGAATAAACGAAATATCGTGTAGAAATCAAGCGGAAAGCGGTTGATGTGATTAAATGAGTAGATACTGTTTTGAAAGCAGGTCCTGAGTTCCGGACTAAATCGACTTCTTGATTGGGGAATTGTTCTTGCGATGAGCCGTGATTATTTCATGTATGCAACAAACGCATGTTTATTGGTTTACCATTTTCAAGTAATCTCTCACAGGCCAAAACCCCGCCAACTTCCGACACACATCTTCTTAACTCTGAACTCATACCGATTCGGCATCTGAAAACTCAGCAGTTTGCATTGTTTTTTTAGGCCAATTCCAGGGGACATCTAAGATTGACAGATACTGCGATCTTGTGTAGTTAAGATGATAAGTTTTGCATGTAACATGATCAGCAAAGCTGGCACAATAACATCGGAGGACTTACATGATTCGCGTATCTACTATTCTGTTGATTGTTGCGATGGCGCTGATTATCAGCGGATGCGCTATCTGGTCGGGAACCATCAATAAGATGATGCCATCAGAGAATCGCCCGACTGATGTGGCGTTCGTTTCTGACAGTGTGACACCGGAACAGTTTGACCGTATTGCAAATGAATTGAGAACTACATTCGGTCGTGATTTCCCGCATATCGAACGGTTCCGCGAAGCTGGAATCACATCCTACGACGGCCCCCAAACATGCCTTAAGTGTCATGAAAAAATCACATTCGAAGATCTCAAAACCGGCAAGGAAAAGACTGTTGACCTGATGCGTAATGTCACTACATCCGTTCACTATCGTTTCTATTCCACAAAGCATCCGAATGTCTACGGTTTCAACGGCGAGCTTGCCGACAATTTCCGCATGGGCAAGATCAATCGCCCATGTCCGAAACCCGGATCATTTGCGATGACCGCATGGGCTGCGCCGGTGGTTCTGGAAAATGGTGACACTTTGTCAGAGGGCTGCGGTCAATGCCATATCGGTGGCCAGCCGACTGCGCCACTGGGTGAAATGATGCCCGGATATCGTACTCGTGACAGTGAGAAAGAAGCAATCGACTGTCTGATCTGTCATTCGGTTGGCTACGACATGAATAAGAGACAGGTGGCGTCAGACAACAAGGGTCGCTGGTATTGGGATCAGGATCGATCGATGCGGGCTGCGATGACAGTCACCCAACCGACATCTCAGGCATGCCTCCGTTGTCACCAGCATAATCTTGCAGGCGACATTTATGTCGACAATGCCAACCCGTCATTTCACGAAAGTATCATCAATGCCGGAACGAATCGCCCGCGCGTTAAGCATCCGGGAAGTAAAAGAGGTACTCCGTTTACTCCGGCCTGGGATGTTCATGCTGCCGCCGGTGTAAACTGCATCGAATGTCATCAGACTGAAGGACATTATATCGCCAAAGGAACTCACACTACGACAATGATGACCAATGATGTGCCCGATGTTGAAGTGGCATGCCAGAATTGTCATGGTGCCGAGCCACACACCGAAGGCGAGTTCGCAGATTTCTATAACGATCATCTCGATAAAATCGCGTGCCAAACATGTCATATCCCGAATTTGCAGGAAGACAACGCGACATATCGTGATTTTGCCAACCCCGTTTTCGAGAAAGATCCGGGTATTTGGGTTTACGATGATATCAAGAAAGAAACCGAGCCGGGTAAAGGCATCATCTATGCGTGGTGGAATGGTGACTGTACTTTCCTCGGAAATCCGATTGGCGATAATCCGAATGGCGAGAATCTTTACAGTTTCTACAAGCCAACTCATATCTGGCCTGAATTCGCTGATTTCGATTATGGAAGCTGGTATGAAAAAGTAATGAGACCGATAGCCAGGAAAGGACGGCCTTCGAAGATATATCCGATGAAACTTTTCAATGGTCGTCAGCATATTGATCTTCAGAACATGGGACCATTCGGCGGGATGTATCTGCCGTACAATCTTCCAACTTACTACACGACCGGTGATGCTGACAAGGCCGCCGAGGTCGAGATGCAAAACAGCATGATGAAACGCATGTATGGCTGGATGTTCGATGTCTACATGATGGACAAGTTCATGCGCTTCATGGAAGTCGACGGCTGGAATCGATGTGCTTACAACGATGCTGCCAGCAATAAAAAAGTGGAACCGCGCTGGATTCCTGTGGATGCGCTGCTTGAGATCAGCCATGCCATTCGTCGAGAAGGCGCACTTACCTGCAATGATTGCCACTCACAAAACGGCGTCATGGATTTCAAAGCGCTTGGTTATGATGACGCCGAAGTCAGCTCATTGATGGAGGAAAGATAAAGGCATGAATAACGAAAAGGAGACCTTGAAAATGATGAAACGCTACTTTCTGCGACTCGCTCTTGCATCATTCCTGATGGTAGCGATGTTATTTGCGTTGACTTCGGATGCAACCGCGACCAATGGCTATTTTAGTCATGGCTATGGCGTTAACAGCAAAGCTATGGCTGGTGTCGCTGCGGCAATCCCCCGCGATGCTTTGGTGGCTGCCACGAATCCTGCCGGAATGTTTTTTATCGGTCAACGTTTCGATTTGAGTGTGTCGCTGTTCAGTCCGGACAGACAATACACAGTCACCGGCAATCCATCAGGAATGGATGGGA
>JAJRZO010000183.1 GCA_024275215.1 Candidatus Zixiibacteriota bacterium
CACGAACGCGGTCGGTATCTCCGGTTGTCACAATTTCACTCTCGGCGCTGTCGCTGCCGGCAAGCTGACAATGATGAAAAACACTGTCGATCCGATGGCGACACAGTCCGGAGTTCTCGCGGCGTTGCTCGCGCAACAGGGGTATATCGGAACAGAGGCGATCTTCGAGGGCAAAGAAGGATTCTGTCAGGAAATGGGTGAGGGTTACAACGAAGATGCGTTGTTTAATGGTCTCGGTTCTGAATTCAAGATAAAGGATTGCTCTTTCAAAGCGTTTCCGACCGAATTCCTTACGCAATCCCCTGTTACTGCCGCGCTCAAGCTGGTCAAAGAACATGACATCAAATGGGAGGATATCGAACATGTGACAGTGCATACTATTGCGCGCGCTGTCGATATCTTGGCCGATCCGACAAAGTATCATCCAACATCGAAGGAAACAGCAGATCATTCGATGCCTTACTGCGTGGGAGCGGCTATTATGGATCGAATGGTAACTCCGCTACAATTCAAAAAGGAAAGAATCGCTGATCAGAAATTGATTGATCTTATCCAGAAGATCGAAGTCGTGGCTGACCCTCAGCTCGAAGCCGAATTCCCCAAACTGCAACCCTCAGTTGTCGATATTATGTTGAAAAACGGTGAAACATATACACAGAGGGTTGACTACGCCAAGGGTGATCCGAGAGAGACCATGACTGATGATGACTTGATGGATAAGTTCTATGGTTTGACTGCGGATTTCCTTTCCGACAGACGAAGGTCTGCTATCAGAGACATGGTCGACAATCTTGAAAATGTTAATTCGATTTCGGAACTGATCCGACTTCTCGTCGTATAAATAACCGGAAGGGGTACGAATCAATCTCGGGCGGTCCGTTTGCTTACAAGACGGGCCGCTTTTGTTTGCATGTAGTAGTGTGATTCAGGTCGTGTACCGAATCTTGCGGTGCGTAATGGAAAATGTGACAACTTTGTTCTATCAACTAACTACCAGGTTTCCCGCCCCGCGGGACTACGAAACTCTGTCCATGAATCAGATGACATTTACAATTACAAGCGGGGCGTGGCAATTTCAGTTTAATGTCATGATTTATGGTTGCATTGATCAATAGCACTGTATACATTATTGGTATAAGCTTGTGTCCATTGGAATAGGAGGTCTTATGAAAGTTGTAGGGTACATGGAAGGAACCGACCCGAATCTGCTGACTACATTGGTTGCAGAAGGTTACGAGACATTACCGTTGTCGAATGGCTGGGATAATCACGGAAAGCACCTGACTCTCCTGAATCCGGCAGACAACATCTCTCTGGTTGTCGGGAATCTCCATAAGTTTGTCAGGCTCGAAGATTCGAGTATAATGTCCGCAATGTTATCAACTGTCAAAGCGTATGACATTCCTGTCATTTTTGTCGTGCAGAAAGCCTATCACGGTAAAGCTGCAGAACTGATTAAGGATGCTGATCTGAAATACAAGTTCGTCGATCCGACGGAATTGATCAGTGTTGTGCTAAATGAAATCAGTTGATCTCAAACTGACCGGCTCGAAGGATTTGATATGCCAAAGGCGAGCTTGTGCTCGCCTTTGGCATAATCAGGATTCAGGTAACGACTACCATTCAGAACGTGCTATGATTGTGGCACCGATTGAGAAGAAAATCAGTCCGATGACCAGCAGAATAATAACTGGTTGCATC
>JAJRZO010000184.1 GCA_024275215.1 Candidatus Zixiibacteriota bacterium
CCGAATACTCAGGTATTCCCAAAGATGTTGCTCCTGATGTTTTCCGGGTTCTCGACAAACTCGAAAAGCAGGGACGGGAGGCTGTGATTCTCGAACTCGGACCGGGGCGGGTTGATAAATCAGGCGACAAGATCAACGGCCTAGGATTGCCGGACAACCAGATTGCCTATGTTGAAAGATTCCTCGATTTGGCAAACCTGACCCCCGATGAACAGCTTCGTGAGGCATCCTTGTTGCTTGCCGGGATCAGCTCTGCCGAAGAAGGAATCGATGAGTTGAAGCAGATACAGGGCTTTCTCGATTCGATGGGTACCGATCCGGGTAAAGCGAAGGTTGACCTGACTGTCGTTCGCGGTCTTGGATATTACACCGGTCCTGTGTTCGAGACTTTTCTGCTCGATCTGCCGGAATTTGGCAGCGTTTTTTCAGGTGGACGATACGATCATTTGGTCTCACGTTTTTCCGGTCAGTCTATGGCAGGAACCGGATCATCGCTTGGAATAGACAGGTTTCTTGCTGCGTTACTGAAACTGAAAGCAATTGAGACAAGAAAAAGCTGCGCTGATGTCCTCGTGACAACGATGGATAAGAGTCGCATGAGTGATTATTTTAAGATAGCGGATAGATTGCGGGAAGCCGGTTTCAAAGTCGATATTTTTCTTGGGAACAACAGGCGAGTTCCGAAGCAGTTGCAGTATGCTGACAGACTTGATATACCGGCGGCTGTGATATGCGGCTCGGATGAATTCGACAAGGACGATGTGACGATCAAAGACCTTGTTGCCGGACGAGAGCAGTCGAAAGATGTCAAAGACCGAGCTGAATGGCTTAAGGCTGAAGATATTCAGGTAACGATTTCATCCGATAAAATGATAGATCACATCCGTTCAATCCTGTCCCGTAAGAAATAGCTGAATAAACCTGTTGCATCTATGTGAATCCCACCACCCGACCTGCCGAAATCCTAAGTTTATGTTGTCACGCCTCAAGCATGTGACCTACGGGGTGCTTTTAGACATTTGTAATGAGACGAGAATGCCGGACGAAATCAATCGCCCGGCATTTTTGTTTTCATCTGGTTAACGAGTCATCATTCGCACGGAGCCGGGCCTCCGCCGAAGATGTAATTTATCAGGTAGACGACATCATCGATGTCAACGTTGTCTGAACAATCGACATCACCTTTTTCAATGGGATCGGGAGCAGGTCCGCCACCGAAGATGTAGTTAATCAGATAGACGACATCATCAATGTCGATATTCCCTGAATCATCGACATCACCGCGCGGAATGCTCTGTTCGACTACTCTCATTAGAAACCCGCGTTCGTCAGTATTCGGTGGATCGTCAGAGTCAGTACAGAGTAACTGAAAATAATAGTCGGCAACCCACGTAGGAGTACCGGAGAGTTCGCCGGTTGAAGTGTTGAATGTCAGTCCGACAGGATACTGTCCCAGTGTCTTTTCCCATGAGTAATCCGGAACGCCGCCTATCGCTGAGAATGTAAAGCTGTATGGTTGTCCTATCACAGCATCAGGGACCTGACTGACAGCAATGTGCATTGTCCACGGGACTTCGGTTACTGTCTTGAGTATTTTGTCATCAGGATCGATCCAGAACGAGTCCGGAGGATTCGGCAGGTTGAAGTTTATGAGTTCGCCTTCCGAACCATCCCATATTGTGAAAGTAGTATCGTAACCACCTGCGAAGGCCACTATATCAACATACATCGGGAAAATACCATCGGTGTTGTTCTGAGCGAGGTAGAAATGAACAAGATAATCGGCTGATTTGGCGCTTGCCTCATATTCGTACGAATACTCGTAATTCGGCTGATCTTCCTGATATACCCAAGCGTCAAAGAACCAGCTCATGTCTGAACCGAAGTACTGTGAACAGATTGAATTCAGATCATCAGTATTGGCTGATTTTCCGGCAAACTGAGATGTGAGAAAATAATCCTGCATGGCGGGGAAGAACAGGCTGTCGCCCATCTGATTTCTCAGCATGTGTACCAGCCATGAACCCTTGTCATAAACGGTAGCGCCATCGAACATATCGTCTGTCTCGATATCCTCCACGTATGGAGTGCCTGCGTTTATATGATGCTGACCCATCAGCCACGACTTGGCTGTCGGCCAGCCGTATGTGTACTCGAAGTAGAGGACTTCGCCATACGACGCAAATCCTTCGTTCAGCCACATATGATTAAATGTTTTACAAGTGACATTGTCGCCCGACCATTGGTGCATCAGTTCATGGGCGATTACATACTCGCTGTTGAAGTACGGACTGATCGATGTAGAAGTCTGATGCTCCATTGCTCCGCCCCAACCATAGTGCATGTGACCGTATTTTTCATCCCAGAATGGGTAGCGTCCGAAATAGTGGGATAATGCGTCGAGAGCCGGAATTGTATAGTTCACCATATAGTATGTTGAACTCCATGTGGCTGATGGCGGAGCGCTCGGATAGTAATTCTGCTCAACCGGCATGAACTGCCCGGGCTCATATTCCCAGTTTTGAACGGTCTGGTTGAAATCAGTCAGCACGAGAGCAATAAGGTATGTGCTGATCGGATGACTCTCTTTCCAGTATGTGGTCGTTGTTGCGCCGTTGTTTGTGACTGACTGGAGCAGACCGTTGGAAACGACGTCCATCGAATAGCCGCCATAAGTAGTCGGATGTGTGATGATTATGTCGGCTCCGTTATCAGCCTTGTCGAATGGAAAGTCTTTGCATGGCCACCAATTCCTTGCGCCGAAAGGTTCGCAGTTGGTGTAACATACTTTGCGGCTCCAGATTGTGTAAAACTCCATTCCATCAAGGTTGGAATAGACCGGCGAACCGTTATAATATATCCTGACAGTGAACTCGTCATCAGTATTGAATGTTTGGTCGAAATTGACAGTAAGGATGTCTGTGCTATGAGAATATGTCTTTGAAGATCCGTTTAATCGTGCGTCTGTCACATTCAGGGATGTTGTCAGTGTCAGATCAACCGAAGACAACCCATCAACAAGACTTTTGCAGAGAATATCCACATATCCGTCAATTGTCTCCGATGCCATATCAATCGCGATGTCGATTTTATAATGGAGCACATCATACTTGTACATATTCGATGTCGGATAGGCAACGAGCAACGGATTCCGAGCGGCATTGTATTTTTCTGAGAGCGCGACGGATTTTTGCATGCAGGCATGACGCTCGACACGTTCATCCAGCATTTTCTGCATCTCCGCCTCAGTAGGTGGCGTCTTGTATATATGTCCGTCGATGTCACTCGGACCTATGTACATTTCAAAACCAAAAATCTGGCCTCCCGCCAGTAACAGCATAGTGAGAGCAATTCCAATCAACTTCCGCATTACGTTTACCTCCGCTGCAGTGATTCTTCCGATAGTATTTATGTCCTTACAACAAGTTTCTTCGACATTTGTTTTCTTATCACAGAATAAATGCTTTCTCGATTGTCAGGCTTCAGTTCGTAAATGATTGTGGCGCGATCCGATTTAAGACGGTCGCAGAAAGTATTGCGAGCTGACATAATTGTCGCAACCATGAATCTTTCTGAATTCCAGATTGATGTAACAGCGTCTCTGAACTTCGCTGAGTACAATTCCATTTTCCCTATTTCATCCACGAATACGATGTCTCCGTGACCCGCTATCAATTCTTTTTCAACAGCTATATCGATACTCGATACATCGACCCCGTACTTTCCGACCTTACAGGGTGATACAAAATCAATGTGTGCAATCGTGCATTTCTCTCCCGACAAGCCGATAAGATCGAATCCGACTCGCCTGCCGTTTTCTCTGATTTCCTTCGTAACGAAACCGTATGCTGAAACGTTAGTGTGCGAAATGAGACGTTCAACAAGCGTGGTCTTCCCTGACCCAGGCAATCCTGTTATCAGAATACGGCTTACACGCTCTTCGGTTTCCATCTTCTATACATTCGTAAAGATTCGAATCAGTGCAGAACACCCATCCGGAAAGTACTTAACACGTTGTAAGGTAATATAATAGACACTGATGTCAAGGTGTTTTGGCAGTGGGGCAGTGCATAAACTTCAGGATTCGGCCTAAGTGCCGATATTAAAATAGATTAAACAGTGGTGTGGTTCATTATGAAAAGCGTTGATGATCTCAGTAAACGTATTGTCGATCTCGAGGATGAGCTTGAATACAGAGTATTAGAGCTTGACGACATCACCAATATGGGCGTCATGTTGACATCGATGCTCAATATCGACGCGATTCTATCAGCTATGATGGAGATGTCGTTGCGCATCGTATCTGCTGAAGTCGGGTGTATTCTCCTTGCCGAAAATGATGAACTAGTCACGAAAACTTCGTGGGGGGTGGACGCCTCATTACTCACCAGGATCAAAACAGAAGATGGCACTGACATAGCAGGTAAAGCATACCGTACGGGAGAGATCATTGTGATGAACAGTCTCATTCCGGGTACTGGTGTGGAGGCGGTTGTAAACTCAATTATCTGTGTGCCTGTTTCATACAAGTCTGGTCCGGTTGGCGTACTCGTTGCAATTAACAAGACCGGGGATGGCGGTTTTACCGATGGAGACAGGAAGGCGCTTGAACGGCTTGTGAACTTTGCGGCAGTTGCGATTGAGAATGCAAGACTGATGCAGCAAATGCTCGACAAGCAGCGGCTTGAGCAGGAACTCTCCCTCGCAAGAGAAGTACAGAAGGCAATGTTGCCGAGCGCAGATATCAGCTACAAAGGCGTTCGGGTCGAGAATCTGTACATTCCAGCCGGTCAGGTTGGCGGAGACTACTTTGATTTAATACCGATTTCAGATACGGAGTTCATCGTAATTGTCGGTGATGTGTCAAATAAAGGCGTACCGGCTGCTTTGATGATGACTGCCGTCAGATCGGCTATCAGGGCGATAGCGACAGAGGGAAAAGATGTCGGCGGAATAGTCACGCGTATCAACGATGTCCTTTCTCTGGATGTTATGAAACGCCCGGATGTTTTCATATCTCTCGTATTTGCACGTTTCGATCTTGATAATTGTA
>JAJRZO010000185.1 GCA_024275215.1 Candidatus Zixiibacteriota bacterium
CCTGTAAATTTGACTGATCTCAGAAATTGCACCCAGTGCGACAGTCGCAATAAATGCTAACAAATAGTGCCACAGCGAATTGGGTGGCAATTTCCTCAGGAGTGTTTGAGACAGCCCGAGCAATGCAAGCGCAATGAAACCGAACAAAGGGGTGTGACCAGTATCCTGAATTTGGCGCCAGAGAAGTGTATCGCTGGGCAATTTGAGTTTTTCGAGCACAAGAAACGCGATCACAAGTATTGTCACAAACCCAATTATCGATGTTATCCGTTTTCTCGACATAGCTGTATATGACCTCATTAAGAGATACTTTGTCAACTATATATGGATCGGCAGACATTTATGGAAATAAAAGACTTGACGATTCCATGATTGGTCTAAATATTGCCTGATTGTCGCGGGCGATTAACGTCGCTGGGAACAGGGTGGGGTTTGCCACGTAGAATCTGAGGTAATTCAGCACCTGTTGCGACAATTGGTAAATTTCATGGCGATGAAGAAAAGAAATATGACTGACGATACAGCGTTACAGACTATGCGACGGAAAAGCGAGCATCTCCGGATTGTCTCTGAGGATGATGTTGTTCACTCAGGCAGCACGCTTCTCGAAGATGTCAACCTGATGCACCAGGCGTTGCCGGAGCTTGATCTTGACGAAATTGATCTGAAGACAACTTTCTTCGGCAGAACCCTTGATGCCCCTCTTATGATTACCAGTATGACGGGTGGAGCGGAATACTCGGAGGAGATGAATCGGGGGCTTGCGCTGGCGGCGGCAAGAGAGGGTATTGCGTTCGCTGTCGGAAGCCAGAGAGTCATGTTGAAACACCCTGAGGTTTCAGCACACTTTGCAGTCAGGAAATACATTCCGGATGGCGTGCTTCTCGGCAATATCGGTGCGGTGCAACTCGAAGAATATCCGGTTGACACAATTGTCAATCTGGTCGATCAAATCGAAGCTGATGGTATTTGCGTACACTTGAATCCGGCACAGGAACTTGTCCAAAATGAGGGGCATCGTCGGTTCAAAGGACTTACGAAATCAATCGAGCATCTTATGGATAAAATGCAGGGCAGAGTGCTGATTAAAGAAACGGGCGCAGGTATTTCGCCACAAACCGCTAAGAAACTTAAATCACTTGGCGTTGAATATATCGACATATCTGGATCCGGGGGTACATCCTGGACCAAGGTTGAGATGCACCGTGCAAATAAAGGGTCTCTCAGGCAGGTAGGTGAAACCTTCTCCGACTGGGGTATCCCGACGGCATTGAGCGTGATTGCCGTAAGAAGAACCTGCGGAAAGAAAACCCAGATTGTCGCTTCAGGTGGAATCGAAAACGGGCTTGATGCTGCTCGTGCAATTGCTATTGGGGCGAATATCGCGGGATTTGCACGATCTGTGCTGGTCTCGTTCCTTGATGGCGGGACTGATGGCGCATCGGATTATATAAATAGAATCAAACATGAACTGAGAATAGCGATGCTTCTCACCGGATCGGCGGATGTCGCACAATTATCCGCGACGCAGTATATCTGTACAGGGAAGCTTCGCGAATGGCTTCAGTACTATGGATGGTCTGAAGGAATCAGGAATGGCAATGAAGAAAACTAAGCTGGTCAGGAAGACCGAAGTAGCAGTCACACCGGATCGGAAAACATCACGAATTCCCGGATTCTATCGGCTTTCGGTAGAACAGAGGCTGGCATTTCTGGCTCGGGCATTCAATCTCACGGACGATCAGATCGCTCAGCTTCGCGATGGCAGCGCTCTCAGAGTAAGACACGCTGTCAATATGGTTGAAAACACGGTAGGAGTATTCGGTCTCCCACTCGGTCTTGGCTTGAATTTCGTTGTTGATGACAGAGAATATCTTGTACCGATGGCAATAGAAGAAGCTTCGATCATTGCTGCTGTTTCCAAAGGTGCGCTGCTCATACGAGAAGGCGGCGGATTTGTCTCGACTGTCGATGATCCGGTCATGATCGGCCAGGTGCAGGTACTTGATCTTGACGACCCGGAAAAAGCCGCGGCGATACTCGCGAATCACAAAAGCGAGATTCTGGATATTGCCAACAGCGCTGATCCGAAAATGAAAGCTCGCGGCGGCGGTGTGCTGGATATTGAGACTCGTATCCTTGATGGCGGCGATGTCGGCAGGATGCTGATAGTTCATCTTTTGTGTAATGTATGCGAAGCTATGGGTGCCAATGCTGTCAATTCAATGTGCGAAGCAGCCGGACCACGAATTGCGAAACTTACCGGCGGCCGTGTCAATCTCAGGATTCTATCGAATTTTGCCGACAGACGCCTCGCACGCGCATGCTTTAGTCTTCCAGTTAAACATCTTTCTGCCGGAACAAGTCAGGGACATGAAATCGCAAAGAAAGTTGTTGAGGCCAGCAGATTTGCAGAAGTCGATCCGTATCGCGCCGCCACACACAACAAGGGCATATTCAACGGTATCGGCGCTGCCGCACTCGCCTTCGGTCAGGACTGGCGCGCCATTGAAGCGGGCGGTCATGCCTATGCGGTACGTAAAGGTCAGTACAGAGGACTTGCCACATACAGGATAGAAGATGACAACCTCATTGGAGAAATCGAACTCCCGCTTCAGGTCGGCTGGGTTGGGGGAGCCGTCAACTCACATCCCGGTGTAAGAATCCTTAGAGCCATAAGCGGCGTACAGAATTCCCGCGAGCTGTCCGGACTGCTCGCATCTGTCGGTCTGGCGCAGAACTTCGCGGCATGTCTCGCTCTTTGTACTGACGGCATCCAGAAAGGACACATGGCACTGCACGCAAGAAGCGTCGCGGTGAGTGTTGGCGTTGCACCTGATGATGTCGAGAAAGTCGCGCTTGAAATGATAAAACGCGGCGATGTTAAAGTATCCGCCGCTGAAGAAATATTTAGAAATATGTGTCGCCAACCGGTGGTTGACAGATTGGAACGCGACCTGCCTGTAAAATCGTTTGCAAAAGGTAAGGTTGTTCTGTTTGGTGAGCATGCCACAGTCTATGGCTACCCTGGAATCATAACGACTATCGATCTCGGGATGAGAGTCAGGATCAAGAGCGATTCGCATGGCCCGAGATTTCTGAATCCCCAGTTCAAACAAGCGTTCCCGGTGCCGACATCGGACAGCGATTTCAGGCTTTTCTCTCGCGCTGCTGACGCCGCACTCGAATATTACGGTTTGCAAAATGAACCGATCGCGATTGAAGTCGAATCGAATCTCGTACCCGGCATGGGGCTTGGCTCATCCGCAGCATTCTCCGTAGCCCTTTGCGAAGCATTGAGAAAATACAAAGGGAGCACGGTGGAAAGCCACTGGAACAGCCGCATGTTCGAGGAAGCTCAGCGACTTTAGTCTGTGTTCCACGGTAATCCAAGCGGCATGGATGCCGCAACTGTGCTCTCAGGCGGAGTAATTTGGTTCCGCAAGGGACCGCCG
>JAJRZO010000186.1 GCA_024275215.1 Candidatus Zixiibacteriota bacterium
CTCAATCTTCTTCAGAAGACTCTGTTCGACATACGGTCCTTTTTTGAGCGATCTCGCCATCCAATCTCCTCCTGAATATTACCGCTTCCGACGTTTTACAATCAGCTTGTCGGAAGATTTTTTCCGTCTCGTTTTGAATCCCTTTGTCGGCTTGCCCCATGGCGTACATGGGTGCCTTCCGCCTGATGACCTGCCTTCACCACCACCCATAGGATGATCAATCGGATTCATCGCAACACCACGAACCCGAGGTCTCTTTCCAGCCCAACGCGAACGTCCGGCTTTCCCCCAGACAGCACTTTCATGATCGATATTGCCAACCTGGCCAATCGTGGCAAAACACTCAAGCCTTACCAGCCTGACTTCGCCGGATGGCAACTTGATATGTGCATACTTACCCTCTTTGGCGGCGAGTTGAACAGTCGCACCTGCAGAACGTGCAATCTTGCCGCCTTTGCCGGGTGTAAGTTCTACATTGTGTACCGTGGTACCGAGCGGCATATTATTAAGCCGAGTCGTATTTCCAACCTTTATCTCAACATGCTCGCCTGACATTACCGTATCATCAACATGCAGACCATGAGGAGCAAGAATATATCTCTTCTCTCCGTCAGCATAGTGCAACAGAGCGATCCGGCATGATCTGTTTGGATCATATTCTATCGCTGCAACTCTTGCAGAAATATCATGTTTGTCCCGCTTGAAATCTATGATGCGGTAATACCTTTTGTGGCCACCACCGCGGCGCCGGGCAGTAACTCTTCCCTTGTTGTTGCGCCCCCCGGACTTCCTGAGTATCTGGATCAGCGAACGTTCCGGCCTGTCCTTGGTAATCTCCTCGAAAGTCGGAACAGTGCGAAATCTGCTGGAGGGAGTCGTCGGTTTAAACTTCTTGATACCCATTCTTCTACCTTCGCTTCACCGTAAGTCGCTTGTTTTACCTGTCTCGGAAAATGTCAATCTTCTGTCAATCAGTTTCCGAACTCTCGTTATGAACCGGCTTTGCAGGGAAAGCGTCCCTATACCTGTCCGGACCAGTAGTTATCAGATATTTTCGAGTTCGGTGATGGTGTCACCCTTTGCAAGTGTGACGATCGCCTTTTTCCAGTTTGGTCTCTTTCCAATGAATCGCCCAAGACGTTTCATCTTGCCTCGGACATTAATTGTAGCGACATCCTTTACGTTAACGTTAAAAAGCTCCTCTACAGCGCGTCTAATATCTATCTTGTTAGCTTCACTCGCCACTTCAAAAACATAACAATTCTGCCTGTCTCGCATGATATGTGATTTTTCAGTGGCAATATGCGATTTTATAATTGCGTGTGGAGACCTCATTTTCCGAAGACCTCCTTTATCGATTCCATGCCTTCCCGCGTCACAAGCACATACTCGGCACGAACAAGATCGTATGCGTTGACCAGCCGGGCACGTTTGTACTGAACTTTTGGAAGGTTACGACATGAGAGCGGCAAGTGACTGTCACGATTTTCATCAAGAATCAGAACCCGCTTTCCGCTGATTTCCATAGCATCGAGAAGTTGATATACCGTTTTGGTACTCGGTTTTTCAAGAGCAGGCGGATCAATGACGAAAAGATGTTGCTCTGCGGCTCGCTCAGTAAACATCGAAAGAAGTGCATTCCGCCTCATCGTTTTCGGCATTGTCGCCGAGTAGCTTCTCGGTTTCGGACCGAACACAATTCCGCCGCCCTCCCATAATGGAGAACGATTGGTTCCCGCACGCGCGCGACCAGTACCTTTCTGACGCCAGGGCTTCGCCCCTCCCCCGCGAACTTCCGACCGTGTCTTGGTCGAATGCGTACCCTGCCGGGTATTAGAGAGATGAGTCTTAACGTACTGATAGACCTGATACTTACGGTCAGCCTGCTCGAACAAAGCCGGATCGAGTTCAACCTCACCCGCTGCGCCGCCGCTGCCATCAAATGCTTTTGCCTTAGCCATCGTCTCTATCTACTCTTCCTGATTTTGACAAACGTGTGATTCTTACCCGGGACAGCACCACGAACACAGATCAGATTGTTCTCAGGGTCGATTCTGGCCACAAGCAGATTCTTGACAGTTATCCTGTCGCCGCCGGTGCGTCCTGACATCCTCGTACCCTTGAAAACACGCGACGGATACGAACTTTGACCAATCGAGCCGGGCGCTCTCCAGCGATCCGACTGACCGTGAGTCTTGGGGCCGCCTCCGAAACCGTGTCGCCGTACAGTGCCCATGAAACCGAGTCCCTTGGAAACACCCGTAACATCTACGTATTCGCCTTCATGAAAAATATCAACTTTGAATTCCCCGCCGACCTCAATGTCATCGACACTATCCACTCGAACTTCCCGAAGAAAACGTGTCGCCTTAATGCCGTTTTTCTTGAAATGACCTTTCATCGGCATGTTGACCAGTTTCTCTCGTATTTCCTCGAATCCGAGCTGGACTGCGTTGTACCCATCCGTTTCCTCGCTCTTAACCTGAACAACAGGACACGGTCCCGCCTGAATTACCGTAACAGGCAAAGCAGCACCGTCTTCAAGGAAAATGCGGGTCATTCCAATTTTTCTGCCAAACAGCGTATCCATCGAATTTATACCTTTATCTCAACATCCACACCAGCGGGGAGATCCAACTTCATCAGAGCATCAACTGTCTGAGGAGTGGATTCGCAGATGTCGATCAGTCTCTTGTGAATTCTTGTTTCAAACTGCTCGCGTGATTTCTTGTCAACGTGCGGTGACCTGAGAACTGTGTAAACCGTTCGCTTTGTCGGCAACGGTATCGGGCCAACAAGCTTGGCGCCAGTACGCAACACAGTACGTGCGATCTCCTTTGTCGATTTATCGAGCGAATGGTGATCGTATGCTTTTAGACGAATCCTGATTTTTTGACCTGCCGGCATATCGTTACTCCAGGATTTCCGTTACGACGCCAGCGCCAACCGTACGACCACCTTCACGAATGGCGAAACGAAGCTCTTTCTCAATCGCCACCTCAGTGTGAAGCTCTACTTCCATCTGGATATTATCGCCGGGCATTACCATCTCGACATTCTCCGGAAGCTTGATCGAACCTGTTACATCTGTCGTGCGAAGATAAAACTGTGGACGATATCCATTGAAGAACGGTGTGTGACGACCACCCTCCTCTTTCTTCAATACATAAACCTCGCCCATGAACTTCTTGTGTGGATGGATGCTCCCGACTTTCGCGATCACCTGACCACGCTCAACCTCATCCTTGTCTACACCGCGAAGAAGCAACCCTACATTGTCTCCCGCCTCACCACTGTCAAGGATCTTGCGGAACATCTCAACACCGGTTACTACTGTCTTACGTGTGGGCTTGAAACCTACGATCTCGACCTCGGTGCCGGTCGTGATGGCACCACGCTCGATTCGACCCGTAGCTACTGTGCCACGGCCAGTGATCGAAAAGATGTCCTCAACAGGCATCAAAAAAGGCTTGTCTGTCTCGCGCTGTGGAGTCGGAATGTAACTGTCGCAAGCCTCCATCAATTCATACACACACTTGAACGACGGATCATCACTGATATTAGGATCTGAAGCCTTCGTCATGGCTTCCAATGCACTGCCACGGATGATTGGTATGTCATCTCCGGGAAAATCATAAGCAGACAAAAGCTCGCGTACCTCAAGCTCTACCAAATCCAAAAGCTCAGGATCATCAACCTGATCTACCTTGTTCCAAAAGACTATGATGTACGGAACTCCTACCTGACGAGCCAAAAGAATGTGCTCACGAGTCTGAGGCATAGGACCATCAGCTGCAGATACTACAAGGATCGCTCCATCCATCTGAGCTGCGCCCGTAATCATGTTCTTGATATAATCCGCATGACCAGGACAATCTACATGAGCATAATGACGGTTCGCGGTCTCATACTCTACATGAGCCGTCGCGATCGTGATACCACGCTCACGCTCCTCTGGTGCATTGTCAATCGAATCGAATGAACGTATCTCGCTTAAACCGCCGCGAGACAATATCATCGTTATCGCCGCCGTCAAAGTAGTCTTGCCATGATCTACATGACCAATCGTACCTACGTTAACATGCGGTTTCGTCCTCTCGTACTTTTCCTTCGCCATATCCGACACGTCCTCCAGAAAAAAGAATAACTCGCCCAATAAACAGGTTAAATCTATCTTGTCAAGTTCTTTACGTGTAAATCACATCTTTTTTATCCATACTCTTCATGTTGTCACTTTCCAGTTCATTTCGTTCTTCACAGCATGACCGTAATGTGAGAACTCCATTGTGTAAACAGCCCTTCCCTGAGACAGGGAGCGAACTCTGGTCGCATAACCAAACATCTCCGAGAGGGGGACTTCCGCCTGAACGATCTGGGCATCAGTACGACGCTCGATTCCGGTGATATTCCCTCTTCTCGATTTGAGATCGCCTATTATTTCACCCATGAATTCATCAGACACAA
>JAJRZO010000187.1 GCA_024275215.1 Candidatus Zixiibacteriota bacterium
AAACTTACTCGTGAATTTGCCGCAAAACATGGATTCACCGACAGCGAACAAGTCGACATGGCATACGAAGAAGCCGCTCGGTATTTCTATGAGACGTATGAATCATCAGCGATAACTCTGTCATCGAGAGAACGAATCGCATATCAATTCAAACTGATCGGTATCGAAACCGATGGCGAAGATTTCGACCAGCTTGTCACTGCCGTTCAGGATGTGACAATAAAGTATCCGCCACGCCTTGCAACAGGCCTCGAATATGCACTTCGTGCCCTCGCCGAACAATTCATGATTGTCCTGATCTCCGACACGGGACTTACTCCCGGCAGAGTTGTCAGAAAAGTGTTCGAGGATTATGGTATTTCGCAGTATTTCCACGACTATTCATTCTCGGATGAGAATGGCAAGTCCAAACCTCATCGCTATGCGTTTCATTCTGTCTACGACAGAATCGGAGTTTCGCCTGCTCAAGTGTGGCATATCGGCGATACCGAAAGAACTGATATTGAGGGTGCAAAGGCAATCGGAGCGAAAGCATGTCTCTATTCCGGTCTCATTGACAAATCTGTCGATGACACCCATGCAGATTATGTACTGCATAGTTGGCATGATATCGAGTCGCTGATCTCGCGAATGACGGAGAAATAAAATGTCTTTCGGCGACATTGCCCTTTTCGCTGCAACATTGATTATCATGTTAGGCGGGATAATAGGATGTCTGCTGCCTGCAATGCCGGGGATACCGATCATATGGGTCACGGCTTTGCTTTATGCTCTTATCACCGGCTTCGAGAGAATAGGCTCAGACTACCTGCTGACATTTGGGATAATCTCTGTCGTGACATTGATCCTCGATTATGTCGCGGGCATTTATGGAGCGAAACGTTTCGGCGCAAGCAAATGGGGAATGTTCGGTGCGTTTATCGGAATGATTGTCGGGCTGATTCTGGGCTTTCTTCCGGGAATGATACTGGGACCATTCATCGGTGCTGTAGCTTTTGAATTGATAGCCGGAAAACAGTCAGGACACGCGCTCAAAGCAGGTTTCGGAACATTCATCGGATTCATTGGCGGCACAATGCTGAAGCTCGTTGTCGGCACTATCATGGTCAGCGTGTTTATACACGATGTCCTCTGGTCAAGCGGATAGCCCGCCCCCAGGTTCGCAGGTCAGGCTCACTCGGAGGCTGACGCCAAACATATCAGGCACAAAACCCCAGGAAGGATTATTATGCGCCGTCAGGAATCCTTTCCTGACGGTATCCGGTCATACCCTATACAACGCCAGTCAGTGTCAACCGGCAAATCAATGCCATCCTTCCCAGCATATGCAGCAGCGCTCGAATAACGCCATTGCCATACTTCTTGCACAAAGCCTTTACGAATAGGGTTGTTATGAATGTAATCGATCTTCTGTCGCAGAGCAGTTTCAGTAGTGATGACAAGGCTGTCAAATCGTGGTTTCCAGACAGCTGTTCCCTTGTCAGATTCCTCCGATGCGGCGCTTCTGATTTGCTCAAGAGTCTGCTTCATTTCAGGGACGGACCGAAATTGCCCAATCTGTCTCGCTGTGTAGCGCTTGAGATTACCTATCACAATGGAGATGTCTTTATCTGTTTCTCGTTTTACCACCAGATGAAAATGATTAGGCATCAACACCCAAGCCAATAGCGTGAAATCGCCGCGTTCCTGACAGTAGCGGAGGCAGTCGACGAATACTTCACAAGGCTGCAAGTGGTTAAAGAGATTTGTGAATCCAACTACAGTGGAGGTGATGAAATAAACTTCCCCATGAACCTCAAAATCATGACGGTTGCGACTACGCATTATTATTCCTTTGGACCGTCAGGAAAGGATTCCTGACGGCGCACAAAAAGGTACCAATAACTTCCGTTTGATTACGAAGGAGTGGTGCACTCCTACGCTATTGGCTAAAGAGATTGCTTGAGAGTTCATATAATTGGTACTCGCCCATTTGAGGGTACAACTCAAGGACCTGAAACTTACGTAGTGATTCATCTACTGATCCGACAATGAAAATATTCCCGTATGGAAAGCTTTTACCTTCAATATATGAAGAAAGTTTGTCCAATTCGATATGTATGCGATCTTCTATGTTGATGACAAGCCATATTAACTTGTCAGGTTGCCTCAGCTGTTTACCCTCAATTCTATCAGCAATACATCGCCAATTCGCTGGTTTCTCTTTTCCACTTGCAATAATGCGAGTAATTTCAATCATTTTAGGAACCGGTTTGTCTATGTCCTTCACAGGGAAGCCCAAACATATATCGTAATCAGCATCCAGAACTAACTCAGGTTTTTTCACAATATCCATTATTTGATAGTTTGGGGCTTTGTAATTTGTACGCTTCTTTTCATTCACGGGAAATCCGATCAGGGTTTCAGTATTCCCATTTGTGAAGAAATGTTCAGAAAGCAACCACCCAACCAGAAGTTCTTGGGCTTTCTTATTGAATAGTAAGTTAGAATTGCCAGTAAGAAAATTCCCGACATGCTGTCTGGA
>JAJRZO010000188.1 GCA_024275215.1 Candidatus Zixiibacteriota bacterium
CATGTGGAGAAAAGAATGAAACAAAGCGAACCGGATCGGAGTCCATGCTGTGGGTTGTCGGCATGGGCAAAGCGTGTAGCAACAGCGATTCTGCTGCTCACCTTCAGTCAGGCAGCTCTTGCAGGCGAATGGTGGGAGAATGTTAAGATCAAGGGCGACCTGAGATATCGACATGAGTTGATTGATGCGGAAGGCAAACCTGACCGAAACCGCCAGCGAATTCGTGCGAGACTCGGTGTGTCCGGTAAAGTTAACGATAATATGTCAGTCACAATTCAGTTTGCCACCGGCTCCGATGACCCGGTATCGACTAATCAGACTATTGGAGATGGTTTTTCGAGCAAAAATGTTGTGCTTGACCTTGCGTACTTCGAGGCAGAGAGTGATGCGCTTCCCGGTCTCAAGCTGACTGCGGGCAAGTTCAAGAATCCATTTCACAAACCGGGCAAGTCTGAATTGATCTGGGACTCGGACTGGAATCCGGAGGGTGGCACTGTCACACTATCCCGAAAACATGATGACATTGCCCTTACACTGGTTGGCGCCGGTCTCTATGTCGAAGAGCGCAAAACTACTGCGGACTCATACATCGCAGCCGGTCAGGGTATGTTGAAATATGACATCGACGACAAATCGAACGTGGCGGCGGGCGCAGGTTATTTCGGCTATGTCAACGCTAAAGGCTGTGATCCCTTCTTCGACTCGGACGATTCATTCGGCAATAGTGTTGATACACTCGGCCGGTACGCAAACGGGTTTGATTTGATCGAACTATTTGCAGAAGGGACACATCATTTTGAAGATATTCCTGTCACGATGATGGCTGACTTCGTGACGAACACATCTGCTGACAGTCTCAACACCGGATGGCTGGTCGGTTTACGGGTCGGCAAGACGAAAAAGCCGGGGTCATGGGCATTTAGATATAACTATCGCGAAGTCAAAAAAGATGCTGTCCTCGGCACATTTACCGACTCGGATTTCCGGGGCGGTGGAACAGATGCAAAAGGTCACGAGATTGGAGGCGCGGTGCAGGTGATGAAGAATGCGGCAATCAAAGCGAGTTACTTCATCAACAAAGTCGGGCTGGAAGAAAAAAGTCAGAAAGATTTCAACAGGTTGCAGTTGGATCTGCAACTAAAATTCAAGTAACTTTTTGAACAGAAGGATGATGTTATGAAGAAGCTCACTATTGCAGCAGTCGCAGCTTTGATGATCGCGGGGATTGTCTTTGCCGGCAATACCATTACGATCAAAGGCTCTGATACTCTCGTGCGCCTTGGCCAGAGATGGGCTGAGGAATACATGAAAGAGCACAAGGACGCGGTGATACAGGTTTCAGGAGGCGGATCAGGTACGGGAATTGCAGCGCTCTTAAACGGTACGACTGATATCTGTGAAGCCTCTCGCGATATGAAAAAGAAAGAATACAAACTCGCAGAGAGAAAAGGTATAACACCTTATCGAGTATCGATTGCCCTTGATGGCATAGCTGTTTTTCTGCACACGGATAATCCGTTGGAAGAACTTTCGCTGGCGCAATTGAAAGGTATGTACACTGGTCAGATCACTAACTGGAAAGAGGTTGGCGGTCCTGATGCCAGGATTATCCTCTACGGTCGCGAGAATAATTCAGGAACATACGCTTTCTTCAAGGAGCATGTGCTCGACCGAGAAGATTATGCCGATTTCACGCAGACTCTTCCGGGCACTGCGGCGGTAGTCAATGCCGTATCGAAAGACAAGAACGGCATCGGATACGGAGGAATAGCATGGGCGAGGTCGGTCAAGTTTGCGAAGATAAAAGTTGACGCCATGTCTCCCGCGATTGAGCCGACTGTAGAAACTGTATCGAATGGCATATATCCGATTTCGAGGGAACTCTACTGGTTTTTCAATGGCAAGCCGACCGGTGAGTTGAAGAATCTTGTCAACTGGGCGCTTTCGCCAAAGGGTCAGAAGTTAGCCGAGAGCATCGATTATGTTCCCCTCTCCAAAGAGGCGGCTGAGAAGAACATGATTAAGTAGGCATTGCAGGGATGATATGCAAAAAACTCTGTACACTGTAGTTGCAACAGCTGATCGTCAAGCGGGTGCCCCACCCTTTGGGTGGGTTTCTAAAACAAATCTATCCCACCTGAAAAGTGGGGCACCCTATAAAAGTGCACACAGCTGCTGTGTGTTAGGCGTATCGCATTGCAGATAGTAACAACAGAGAATCCGCAGGGGCACAGCCCCAGCGAGCACTTGAATAGCTGATCGTCAAGCGGACAGGCCGCTTGACCTGCTCAGGATACAAAGTATCGTCATTCCCGCGCAGGC
>JAJRZO010000189.1 GCA_024275215.1 Candidatus Zixiibacteriota bacterium
ACATAATAATTCCTGCCATATATGACTCCAGATGGTATGTCGCTCGAAATGGAGTGATGATACTTGGCAAGATCGGTACTGATAAGTGTATCTCACCGCTTCGCAAGACTCTGATGCACGAAGATGAGCGTGTGAGATGGGAGGCTGTGTCAGCGCTTGTTCGTTTTGAATCCGATGATGCTTTGAGGGCGCTGGAACAATCCATCAACGACTCATCAGAACGTATCCGACTGGCGGTTTTGAGAAGGTTCTGTGAAAAGAAATGGGAACCGGCGTTTGATGCCGTCAGCAGTATTCTCAAAGAATGCAAGACAGAGATGTTTTCCGCAGCCGAACTCAGGGAGCTTCTGAGAGCATATTCAGTTCTCGGCAAGAACAGGGCAATCGAATTTCTGAAAAAAACTGCGACTGCTTGGCGTTTTTTCGGTGGCGAAGAAGCGCGCCGAACAAAGGAACTTGCTGTACAAGCTCTGGCATTGCAGGAGACTGAAGAAGCCAACCAGTTATTGAAGAAGTTGGCAAACGGTTCAAAATCAGGTCTGTCGGAGTGGGCACGAGCTGCATTGAAAAGACAGTCAAAAGCTTCGAGCGCTTAGGAGGGAATTGATGGTCGAAGCAGATGCGATCAAAACAGCCCCGATAGAAATTAAGTCAGGAGCACAACAGGAGCAACTGGTCGGGAAACAACTCGTTACTCAGTTGTATGTGATGCTCCGGACAAGCTGTCTTTACGATTTCGACAATGACAGTTTCCGCAGTCGGTTTGCGGCTTTTCGTGATGAACTCCACAGTGCATTGAAACTTACTGATACCGTTGAAATACGAAGTGTCGATGGGTATCTGTTTTTCGGAGATGTTCGGCTCAGGGTCGATCTTGATGGTTATCTGGCAGCACGATACCTGCAGGAATTATTCGACTATCTCAAAATATCGGGATTCGAGTTCCTCCGAGGCATTACCGATGACACTTTGCTGAAATTCTTCGGGATTATGTCTCAATATACGCAGAGAGATGATAAAGAACACCGTGAGCAAATGCGACAGCTTCTTGGTGGCGACAATCTGCCCTGTTTTTCGCTGGTTCCTGTGACAACATTGCAATCATCACTCGAAGATCCGAAGACTATAAAAGAGAAAAAGGCTCTGGCGAAACAGTGTTTCTTTGGGGCAATCAACAAGGTTGGCGAAATTGTATCACACGCAACGGCTGACAGACCGTTGCCTGTTTCGAAAGTCAAGAGAACAGTACAGATACTGGTCGACCAGCTCCTTTCAGATGAAACCTATCTGATGGAACTGACTGCGCTCAAGGATTTCGATGATTACACTTTCGCACACAGCGTCAATGTCAGCATCTATGCCGTTGCTGTAGGACTCAGGCTCGGAATGCCGAGACCTCAACTTGCCGAACTCGGTTTTGCGGCGATATTCCATGATATAGGCAAGACAAGAATATCGAAAGATTTACTGAACAAACCCGGTAAGCTCAACAGCTCGGACTGGGAACAGATGCACGAGCATCCGGTGCATGGTGTGAAGCTCATCGGTAACTCGATGACCCTCGACGGCTATTCCGCAAGGGCAATGCTGGTTGCGTTTGAACACCACAAGAACCTGGATGGCAGCGGATACCCATACATTGATCGAACATGCGAACTTAATCTCTATTCGCGGATAGTGGCTATATGCGATTTCTTCGATGCGATCACATCGAGACGACGATACCAGAGTAATGATGTCGGTAAGGAGACAGCATTTTCAGAGATGATGAGGCTGTCGGCATCCAAGTTCGATCCGCTGCTTGTGAAAGTCTTTCTGAATATGATCGGGTTCTATCCCGCGGGTACTCTACTGCTGCTCGATACGGGTGAGTTGGCGATTGTCATCTCCACCAACCCTGAACATATCGCAAGACCGAGAGTCAGGATCATTGCGAACACATCCGGACTGCTCGATCAGCCTTTTGTTGTAGAACTTATCGACCATTCGGGAGAACATGATTTCAAACGAAATGTACTTCGCAGTGTCAGCCCTGAGAAGTATGGCATTCGTATTTCAGACTTTATTCTTGCTGAAGAATAACAAAAGGAGAGGCTGTTTTGCCTCTCCCTTACTACACACCAGCAACAGACCTACTGCCACTAAGGCGGAGGGAACAACGTACCCTCCTTAGGAAGAACCACCGGGACCTTCACAGGTTCCGGCAGTGGAGGAAGAAGAACAATGTAAACCTTTTTGAGGAGCTTCTCTATTTGTCCGAAAAGAGTTTTCACAATCATTGCCTCATTGTTTTCCGTACTTTATAAACTTGCACGATACGGTAAGTTCCTGAATTGATTGCTCAAAGTGCTAAGAGCAGTCACAAACAGGCCAGAGTTCAGCAGCAGACGAAGTCAGGCGGGTGGAGAGGCTGTCCCAAAAGATGTGAAATAGAGGTAATTCTGTTTACGGAAATAAGTAGCGTCATTCCCGCGCAGGCGGGAATCCATTGAATGCGTTGATGTTAAAT
>JAJRZO010000190.1 GCA_024275215.1 Candidatus Zixiibacteriota bacterium
AACCCGTCCTGAATTCAGAAGTTCACGCTCGAAATCTTTGGTGAACACTTCAGTGTCGATATGCTCGGAACTTTTGTTGCGAATTCTGCCGACTGTCACGACAGGCTTCTTACCGGTTGTGCGCACAAAATCATCGAGCCAGACCCTCGACAGGCAATCGGAAACCATTTCCTCGGCGACAAGCCGTGAATCGGTGTCATTCCAGCGACCCGACAGATCCTGCGTAGAGCCAGGATCAATTCTCGTGACCTGTCTTCCACCGCCACATCCGGCCAACAGAATCACTGCAAAGAGTAACAGGGTGAATGTTTTCATCGTCTTTCCTTTCCGTGGATAACAGAAATGTTGATTGTTTACTTCTTAGAAAGATTTACCGAGATCACCCTCCACAGGTTTCGGTTTTGCACTGGAATTGTAGTTGTGTTGACAGTGCAGAGCAAGAAAATTCTGGGGTGAACAGTTCATATCATGCAGGTCAAACGTCTGTTCCGTCCGTCTGACATCATTGTTCCATCAGTGTAGGGGATACCTGAACTACAGAATCAGTATTTCCGGCGCCGTTCGATCATATAGTTAGATCCGGCTAATTTCTTGGTGTAATTCTTTAGGTCTGCAAGCATGTGGGACATCTCACCGACATGAGTAAACATACGGTCGTGATTAACAACACAGGGAATCGAAACTGTCAATAACGGAAACACCTCATCCTCTCCCCTTCGATTCTTCGCCACAATTTTCCCTCGTTCGCGATCCTCAGCCTTATAGCGGTACGGGATGATAGCGTCAAATGTCTTGATGATATTCGAGTTGACAATCTCGACTTTGTCATACGGAATAATATATATGAAATCATCTCCGCCAATGTGACCGACGAACCCATCAGGCACTAGATCGAAAACTATATCCCGAATAATATGAGCGGTCAGCCTTATGACGCTGTCACCATATACATAGCCGTAATAGTCGTTGTATGCCTTGAAATTATCGATGTCAAGATAGCAGACAGCGAAGTCATTGCCGGATTGTATCTGTCTGTCTATTTCACGCTCGATCAGAATCGGTCCCGGAAGCCGCGATGTCGGATTGACGCCAAGATCGCGTCTCGACCGCTCAGCCAGCATCCTGATCCTGATTCCGAATATCTCTGAGTCCCATACTCCGGCAAATACATCGTCCGCTCCCCCTTCAAACGCTTTCGCGTAAGCTTCGCGGTCCGGCGCGGGATGATAAACGATCGTCGGGACGACCGCGAGCGATGGACGAGCTTTCGCTTTCGCTATCATCTCGGTTTCGTTGTCGATGCTGTCAGTAGCGACAAACAGGATCAGATCAAGCATGTGTCTTCGGGTCAATCCGAACAACTCATCGAATTCAACAAACGGATAGATGGTTGGTTCGCTCCACGAAATCGTATCCGGAATTTCAGAGGCGACGTCAATGCTCAACTGACGAAGCGCTATATTAAACCGGGCAGTCGGATACCGTCGACCATAGTGTCCCGGTCTGAGCAGATTATTTCGGTGCAGAAGCTTTTCGATCATTCACGGCCTCATGCCCGAGGATGGAAACTCCTGTGGACTTCTCTGATATACTCCCTGTCAAGATGGGTGTATATCTGCGTAGTTGTTATATCGGCATGACCGAGGAATTCCATAACAATTCTGACATCAGCACCCGCTTCTATTAAATGGGTGGCGCATGAATGCCTAATCGTATGAGGAGTTACTTTGAAGCTAAATGCGCATTTATCAGTGTATTTTTTGAGAATCTTCCACAACCCCATCCGGGACAGGCTTCCTCCTCTGCTGTTCAAAAAAAGTGCAGATGGGCTTTCTGTTCTGACAAGTTTGGGCCGCGCAATGTCAAGATACTCTCGAACTGCGTCAGAAGCGTACCCTCCAAACGGCACCATTCTCTCTTTTCTTCCCTTGCCGGTCACTCTCAGCAGCCTGACCTCGAACACAACATCCGAGACAGCAAGAGTTCGGATTTCAGAGATTCTCAGGCCGCAGGCATACCAGAGTTCAAGCATTGCCGTATCCCTGATCGCCAGTGGCGTATCATGCCCCGGAGTTTCGAGCAGACGCTTCATTTCATTCTGGTCGAGTATTCTCGGCAAACGCCGCATCAATCTCGGCCCCTCAACCGAAGCACATGGATTGAGTTCAGATAGTCCTTCTCCGACGGCAAACTTATAGAAATGCTTGAG
>JAJRZO010000191.1 GCA_024275215.1 Candidatus Zixiibacteriota bacterium
CGTCGTATAACTTCGCAGGTAATTATTTGCTGTCAGTCCCTTCTCTATGGACACGTCCGTAGGAAAAATCATGAACCAGCTTTCAGTATACCTTACCGATGGGTTCAGCATGATGCATTTGAACAGATTCTGGGGCGCGCTCAACGAACTGTTGTGCGTAGCCTTTGCATATTTCCTCTGATTGAATTTCTCACCGCTCTTGCTTTTCGATTGATAGTTCTTGAAATCGGAGCCATAAGTCATGCGAATGGTCTGAAACCACCGTTGTTCGGACTTTTCGCTTCCTTCAGGCTGCGGGAACAGATTCCGTGATCCGAACGAGAACCGAACAGTGGGAGCAGTGAGCGAACTCGACTCGGTATCAAGATTCTTCGTGCTAATCACAGCCGCACTCATAGAAGTTCTCTCCCAGCGTTTCCGGAAATTGATCTGGCTCCGCAGGTTCCTGTCAAGGCGCTCATTGACATCATTGGATATCTCAGTTGTATATGTTCTGTCTGAAGCAAACGACCCGCTCCCTGAAATCGTTGCAGTCGGCGAAAGTGTAAGTGAATGATTTGCCATCAGTGACCACCTGTGAGAGATGGCTCGTCCTGAGTAACTCGTCTTCGAGTCTCGTGCAAATGACCATTTGACCCACCCATTCATCACATATCGCTTGGCATAGTTGATCGTACCGTCAAACTGGATACCGATATTCTCTATGAGGTTCATCGATACTTTGGTATCCCAGTACTCCGATGCCGCCCAGTAGTATCCCAGATCGCGAACATATCGCCCTCCTCGTTCACATGTACCGATCTGAAATGGAAGAAATCCGGAGTGACGTCCTTTCTTGATTGAGAATACAAAGAACGGCGCATAAAATACCGGCACTTTTTCGATATACAGGATGATCGGCCTGGCGATTACCCGGTCACCATTAATGAGCTTCATTTTGCTGGATCCGAAATGAAAATGAGGCTCTTTCAGATCGCATGTCGTGTAACGTCCTTTGTCAACAAGCAGCACATCCTCTTTGACCTTGCGCACAGTTTCGCCATGATAGTATGCTTTCTCCAGCTCAGTGTCGGTATCCCTGATCTTGCCTCTTTTCGTTTCGAGATTATAGGCAAGCCTGTCGCCTGTCATTTCAGAGTCGCCATCACGCAGGACAACCGGAATAAAAATTGTATCGAGTACAACCGTTTCACTCTCACCGATTCTACTCGTAGTATCGATCTCATTTACATAGAGAGCCGAATACGCACGCAGGTCTTTGGATACGGTATTGTAGACAACTGTGTCAGCATTCAGTGTGATTGTCTTGTTCCGCACTTCCGATGCGCCTGATAATCTGATGATTCGATCATTAGTCGCGTAGATGAGCCTGGAGGATTCATATTCCACCGTGTCGAGATAGCTCGTATTTCCAAGTGAATCGAGTTCGCGCTGCGAGAAAAACTTGCCGACACACGAATTATTCACTTCAACATGTTCAAGACCGTTGTTCTCGAAGAAAAGCAGGATCGAATCTCCTGAGACCTCGTTCATTCCTTCGGCAAGCGTGTCCGCGGGAGCCGGAACATACCATGAGTAGCTGTTCCCTGCCGCTACGATCTTCCTGAGGATTTCATTCTCAAAATAGAACCTGATACTCTTCGCTTCTATTCTGCTCTCTGTGTATGCAGTATCGACATCACCGACAAGGCTGCGATACAGTGCACGGCCATTGCCGGAAACAAAGAGTTGATCCAGCAAACGATCCTTCAGCAGAATAGTCATCGTATCGCCTTCGAGTTCGTTATTGCGCTGCCTTGCGCGGGGATTGCCGTAAAGCACGATCCGATTGGAATCTGGGAAGAACTCGCAAAGATCGCAAGTGGCACGCATGCTGCTTTTAGTAATTACAACATTGTTTATGGCACGACCCCGCTGATCTTGAGAGGCATAGAACAGCGTGTCGGATGCTATCTCGATCATCGATGCTGGAATATCATAGTCGATCGTCAGATGAGGCGAGCCGGTTGCAGTCAATTCCTCGGAGTTTCTGTCGAAATCGATCTGATCACCAGTAATCCTGACACGCTCATCCCTGACCAGAATCTCGCTTTCACCGCTTGCGTGGAATTTGTTCTCATCCTTGAGATACCTGAGATAATTCGATTGAAGCTCATGTGTGGAGTCCGCATATTTGACATTCCCCCAGAAATCGAGAACACCGCTGCTCTGGAGATAAACAGCCGTATCACAGAAAAGAGTACCGCCTTTGTAGTCGAACCTGACATTGTCATAGTAGCGCAGTTCGAACTCATTATCGCCGGTGATTCTGATTTCAGAATGATCCGCCTTGAGCACGACCTCATCGGCGCCGGCACCCAGTAATGGCAAGGCAATAAGCAACATGTATAACAATGAGCAGGCGATACATTTCTTCATATCGATGAGTGTAATTGATATGCCGGATCGTCGCAACAAAAATGGACGGCGCGAGATGATACTCCAACTATTTATACAATACCTGAGGACGTGGTTTCCATTTTGGGAATATCAATATGTTGTCCGCATCGAATTACCGTTGCGAACGCCGGGAGGAGAATGCGGCTATCTCTACAATACCAATCAGAAAAGAACTCATGCTTAAAACGAACATGAGTTGCAAAGACAGAATGACAGATGGATGCCGGAACGAGTCCGGCATGACAAACACAACATTTTTTTCGCAATTGTGCCCGGCAGGTGTCCAGAGGCTGTCTCGAAAATCCAGTTTCTGAGTAGGTCGGCGTTCCGCAGCAGGCGAAGCCTGCAAGAAACCCGACGTCAGACAACAAGATAGAAATGTCGCGTTTCTTATCCCGCTCTGCGGGATTCGGAACACTACCTGCTTTTGGGACAACCTCCTTTTGCTCGGCAGATGTGGAGAGGCTGTCCCAAAAGATGTGAAATACAGGTAATTCTGTTTACGGAAATAAGTAGCGTCATTCCCGCGCAGGCGGGAATCCATTGAATGCGTTGATGTTAAATAG
>JAJRZO010000192.1 GCA_024275215.1 Candidatus Zixiibacteriota bacterium
GGAATAATACCGCCACCGAACAGAATCATATCCTTCGCGCCTCTCTCGTCGAGCGCATGTCTTATCGCAGGAAAGAGTGTCATGTGCGCACCCGAAAGAATCGATACGCCGACTGCATCGACATCTTCCTGTACGGCCGCATCCGCGATCATCGCCGGAGTCTGCCTGAGTCCTGTATAGATGACCTCCATTCCTGCATCTCTCAATGCCGAGGCGATGACTTTGATACCTCTGTCATGCCCGTCGAGGCCGGGCTTTGCAAGAAGAACTCGTATATTTGATCCCATATTGCCTGCCGTATTTCCCGTTACGTTTATTTTTCCTCAGCGCTTTTCAGCCACTTCCTGTCGAACTTGACCAGAATACCCTTTGCGCCATTAATCTGAGTTCCCGATGACCGGTCGTATTTTATGAATATCACCGCATGACAACGTTTCTTCCTTGCAAGATCTGAAAGCTTCCCATCGATATTAGTCATCGATTTCGCGGACTCTTCGTCTGCGAGAACATCAGCAAGCATCTTAATTTTGTATGGAAAGTTAATGTCTTTCTCTGAAAGAATTATTTCCTTCTTTTTTACTTTCTCCAAAACTTTCTTTGGAGAATCATAATGTTTTTCCCGTTTCGCAGCCTCTGTCGAATCGAGCGTCTGCACAAGGATTCCATTTGTGAACAACTCGGTTGGATCTCTTTCCGTGAAATTATCAACGAAAATGACGGCATCGCATCCAGCCAGCACAGCAGCTTCCCTGAGCTTTTTCTCTGCTTTTTTCAGCGCCTTTTCCGGGAGTTTGCCTTTTGTCTTAAAAGAGACAATTTCCTTAATCTGATACGGTCTTTCAATATCACCCGCCGTCAGCTCGATCGAATCCTTTGGAAGATTCCACTTTTTCGCCAACAGATCAGTCGGCACAAACAATCCCAGAGCGAACAGCAGGGTAATGGTCATCAGAATGATTTTCGTCCTTGTCATCGCAGCAACTCCTTTCGTTCCCGATCCGCCGCAAAGGAATCGGAAAATGTCTGTCAGTCATAATATTATACAACCCTGTTGTTTGCAAGCCCAAACTTGAAAACAACGGGTATACCGAAATCACTTGACTTTTTGCGATTTCAGGCTAATATGCCCACTGACATAGTCTTCGGGGTGAGGTGAAATTCCTCGACCGGCGGTTACAGTCCGCGAGCGGAGACAACTTGAAATATGTCTCTGCTGAACCTGTGAAATCCAGGTACCGACGGTATAGTCCGGATGGGAGAAGGCACGCAGGAACTTTATGGTGGGTTCGTGCATTGTATGCCCCGGAGATATAATCTTCGGGATTTTTTATGACTGACGCTGACTACATGGCAATGACGCTCGAACTGGCTGCAAAAGCAACCGGTAAGGTTTCCCCTGATCCGCTCGTGGGAGCGGTAATAGTCAACAACGACGAAATTGTCGGCACTGGTTACTATGCCGAATATGGCGCTCCGCATGCTGAAGCTGTTGCGATTCGTGAAGCCGGTGACAGATGCAAGGGCGCGACAATATATACAAACCTTGAACCCTGCCATCATTTCGGTAAGAATCCCCCATGCACCAATGCTATTATCAAAAGCGGGATTGCGCGAGTCGTGTCAGCAATCCATGATCCAAACCCCAAAGTCAATCGTAAAGGCTTCGCGGCATTGCGCGAGTCTGGCATCCAGGTCGAAATCGGTTTGATGGAAGATAAAGCCAGAGAAATCAATGAGCCATTTCTCAAATTCGTAACAACTCAGCTTCCTTATGTTGTACTTTCGATTGCGCAGACCTCCGATGGCAGAATTGCCCAGCCTGACGGTCA
>JAJRZO010000193.1 GCA_024275215.1 Candidatus Zixiibacteriota bacterium
CGGTCTTTGTTATGATCTCGGCAGATTCACTCTCACTCCACGTGTACGATTCAAATACTTCAGGATGCAGTTTGTCGAGCGCGGAGTCGATCAGACAAATTACTACGCAATTGATACTGCAACTATCGATTCCGATTTTGAAGCATGGCTTGTGCGACTCGATGAGCCTGTTACGACAAAGCTTGATAAGTCTACCGAGGTTCTCAACTATCAGGTAGTCTACAAAACTTTGTATGCGGGTGGTTCGATAGCTTACGCATTCCCATTCGGAATGGATGTTGAATTTACTGCCCTGGGATCGCCGATAGCTATTGTCGATGATCTTGATAACCATCTGGTTCGTGATCCGCCGAAGGATTCGAGGATCTCCGCCACTCGTGGGAATTCAGGAATACTTGATTTGCGACTTGCATATCGAATCGAAGGAGTTTTGAGTTTTTGGACAGGTATTACATACGAGTTTGTTACATCGTCTGGTCTTCAGGATCAGATATTTCTCGATGAGACACCTGTTACGATAGAGAACATCAGCGCAAGAACCAAGGCGGAGTGGTCTACAATCAGAATGGGAATAAGCTTCACCTTGAATCCGTAGTATTGGTTGGTAGTGCAGGGATCTTGATTGTCTTCAAGCTGAAAGATGGTCGATCAGTTTATCAAAGCCATTTTTCCAGAACTCAGCATAGGAATAGTAAAGCTCATCATAGCTTTTGTCGAATGGCAAGCCGGTGTGATAAAGATCAACTCTGATGCCGTCAGGCTTCTGATTCAACACGGCGGTTACGAGTGAATTGAACTTTCGTTTCGTATCGACCCATACATATTGCACAGATTTGTTTTCCACAACATTCAGGAATTGACCGTAGATGTCCGGGTTGTCCTCGCTCTTACTCTCCAGCCACAAAGCATAATCGCCACCCTTGACCGGATTGCTTTCCGCCTTTCGACAAAGCCACCTCGCGAGCAACTGTGCGGAGGTCAGATAATTGAATATCTCTTCAATAGACGAATTGATAATCGCGGTGACTTCGATGGCTCTTGATATGGATGTAGTTCCCTGCATAACTCTATGCGATCATGCTCAAATGATAGGTGGCTCGACATATTCGCCAAAAACTTCTTTCATAGCGTCGCTGATTTCACCTTCAGTGGCATAGCACCTGACGCACTCTATAATCTTAGGCATAGTATTGCTGCCATCCTTTGCGGCCTGCGTGAGGTCTGCGAGAGCGCGACTGACTTTGTCGTTGTCACGCATTTCTTTCGCCTTCTTGATCGATGCGATCTGCTGATCTCTCGACACAGCATCATCGATTTCGAGCACAGGAATGTCGATCTCTTCATTTTCGAGGATGAAGCCATTGACGCCGACAATAATTCGTTCCTTTTTGTCGATTTCACGCTGATAGATATACGCCGACCGTGCGATCTCGCGCTGGAAGTAACCTTCTTCAATGCACTTGAGAACGCCGCCGCGCGCGTCGATCTCATCGAATATCTTCAGGCATTCTTCTTCCATCCGGTCAGTGAGCGCTTCGATAAAATACGATCCTGCAAGCGGATCAATCGTGTTTGCAACGCCTGTCTCGTGAGCAATCACCTGCTGGGTTCTAAGGGCGAGTCTTGCGGCTTTGTCCGATGGCAACGCGAGAGTTTCATCCATCGAATTCGTATGCAGAGATTGTGTTCCGCCGAGAACTGCTGAGAGTGCTTCGATTGCAGTCCGTACGAGATTTAGTTCCGGCTGCTGGGCGGTGAGCGAGCATCCTGCAGTTTGCGTATGGAATCGAATCTTCCATGATTGCTCTTTCTTCGCACCGTATTTATCGCGCATCCGGCGCGCATAAATTCTGCGGGCGGCGCGATACTTGGCGATTTCCTCGAAGAAATCCATGTGCGCATTGAAAAAGTGTGATATCCTCGGCGCAACAGTGTCAACATCAAGGCCGGCATCCATAGCGGCTTCGACATACGCGAAACCATCGGCAAGCGTGTATGCCAATTCCTGAACAGCAGTCGCTCCGGCTTCACGAATATGATAGCCGGATACCGAGATTGTATTCCATTTGGGTACATGGTCGGCACAGAAACCCATAAGATCGGTGATGAGCCTGATCGATGGCTCCGGCGGGTAAATCCATTCTTTTTGAGCGATGTATTCTTTCAGGATGTCATTCTGAAGAGTGCCACGGACTTTCTCATACGGTACACCTTTCTTTTCGGCTACGACAAGATACATCGCAAGGAGCACACTCGCGGGGGCATTGATTGTCATCGAAGTCGAAATCTTACCGACGTCGATCCCATCAAAAATGATCTCCATGTCTAACAATGTGTCGACTGCGACGCCGCACTTGCCGACTTCGCCGAGCGACCGCTCATGGTCGGAATCATACCCCATCAGCGTGGGAAGATCGAACGCGACAGAGAGGCCGTGCTGTCCTGCGTTCAGAAGCATGTGGTATCGCTTGTTTGTCTCTTCGGGAGTTCCCATACCCGAGAACTGGCGCATCGTCCACATTCTGCCACGATACATTGAGGAATGGATGCCGCGAGTGTATGGAAATTCGCCCGGAAACCCGACATCTTTGAGATAATCGCGATCACCATCGTTGTCGGGTGTATACAGCGGATCGATTGGCGCAGATGACACAGTGACCCATTTTCTGTCTGTCTTCGATGATGCCTGGGCTTTTTTCTGCCACTCAGCCTTGCGCTTTCTGATTTCTTCCAGAGTATCCTTATTCATGTTCAATCCTTGATAAGTTCATCATCTTTGTTAGTATCTCGTACTCGGCGCATACCCACATGTGCCGGACTTAGAACAAACTCTTGTAGCTCACTCCGCTTGGGATGTGAGAAGTAAAACATGTTATCAGAATGTCACGCCTCAAGCGGCATGACCTACTTAACACGAGAAGATAATGATTCGATTCATTCAATTCAATGTGAATGTTGGGATTGTTGTGTTATGCGCGCTTGACAATTTCGATCACCAACTCTTATATTCCATCCAATGAATGTTGATGACTCTTCAGGTATGAGACGGGTTGGATTTGCTTACCACGATTCATTCCTCCGTCATAAGCCATCAGGGCATCATCCTGAGTGTCCCGAAAGGCTTTCCGCTATAATCGAGTCGATAACACGCAATGGTGTATTGGAACGTTTAGTGCAGTTCAGTCCTGAGCCTGTGGAGATAGAAATACTCCAGCTTATTCATTCGAAAGAACATATTTCACATATACGCGATGCCTGCGCGAAAGGGAGTGGCTGGTTTGATGGTGATACATATTACTGTTCGGATTCCTACGAATCAGCGCGTCGTGCTGTCGGTGCGGTGGTTGAAGCTGTGAAGCGTGTTGTTGACGGTGATCTCGATTCAGCATTCTGTGCGGTGCGTCCGCCGGGTCATCACGCCGAGCACGATCACCCGATGGGATTCTGTCTGTTCAACAATGTCGCGATCGGTGCAGCTTATGCACGTGAGAAACTCGGTATCGACAGGGTGGCGATTCTCGACTGGGATGTTCATCACGGTAACGGCACTCAGAGTGCATTTTATTCTGACAGCAGCGTGCATTATACGAGTGTGCATCAGTTTCCATTCTATCCCGGCACCGGATCAGCGGAGGAGAAGGGTGAAGGTGATGGCGAGGGGTTCACACTCAATTTCCCTCTGGTTGCGGGGTCCGGCGATGAAGAGTATCTCGCTGCACTGGAAGTTTTCTGGCTGCCGGAAATGGAGAAATTCAAACCGGAGCTGATACTCATATCTGCCGGTTTTGATGCACACGAAAGTGATTCGATTGCAGGACTATCAGTCACTGACAAAGGATTCGTGAAGATGACCCGTCTTGCCATGAGAGCAGCCGACATTTCAGCATCAGGACGACTGGTATCGGTGCTTGAAGGCGGTTATAATCTGGATGCGCTCGCGCGATCAGTATCTCTTCATCTGGAGGAATTGATCCGATGAAAATTTCGTGCGTGGCAGATGTCCAGAGGTTGTCTCAAAAGCTTTGATTTACACAAGTGGAGTTCTGGCTTTGTCGCCCCCGCGAAGGCGGGGGTCTATTTAACATCAACGCATTCAATGGATTCCCGCCTGCGCGGGAATGACGCTACTTATTTCCGTAAACAGAATTACCTGTATTTCACATCTTTGGGGACAGCCTCTCTGCATCTGCCACCTTTGTAACATGACTTGACTATTGCGCGATCGGTCAGCTCGGTATTACATTGGCGGCAAAGATTTGTTAATTATAAGGAGATTGATCATGGCAGGAGTCGACTGGTACTATTTCCGCCCCGGCTGAACATCATGCAAAAAATCAGGCGTGTACCTGAAAAGCAACGAAATCAAACAACGCGAAATTCTCAGTACAAGAGACAAAACTTTCAGTGCAAAAGAGGCTCTCGCTCTTCTCGATGATATCAATGAACTTTATGTCAGCAAGGGTAAGAAGATTGTCCACTTCGATTTGAGAAAAGAGAAACCGGATGCTGAGACATTGAAGAAGTTAATGCTTGGGAGGTCGGGCAATCTTCGAGCGCCAGCGATACGCAAAGGTAAGAAGCTCATTGTCGGTTTCAACGAAGAAACCTACTCCAAAGTGATCGGCTGAACCAATATGTCAATGCTGGTCATCACAGATTCCCCTGATTTCGCACGGCATGTGATCGACTGCGATAAGTCATGGGAGAACTATTCTCCTGCTTCAGCCGAGGAAGGATTATCCTCATTGTTGAATCACCAGTTCGGTGAACATGATCTCTACTTGTCCGGATCGACTATTACCGATCAGTGTTTTCGCTATCTTCTAATTACAGCGAAAGCCACCCGCTCACAGTATGATGCTGCTGTCGAACTTTGCAAGGAAAACTCTCCTATCCCGGATTGTACACTCTGTCTTGCCGGTTCAGGAGAACATTTCCACGGTCAGCAGGATCGTCCGTGGTCCAGTCCTGATGGAAACATCTATTTAACTGTGATATTCGCACCAAATCGAAAGATCGATCACTTCTGTCCCGGGTTTGTTATGCTGCCGGCAATAGCAGTCACTGAGGCAGCCGATTCGATACCGGGTCTTGAAGGACGCTCATCAATCAAATGGGTGAATGATATAGTCATCGACAATGCCAATATCGCAGGTGTACTGACATACATACAGGCAATGGGTGATAATGTCACATGCGCGGTTCTCGGAATCGGATTGAATGTCGATACTCTGCCGAATGTCGAACCGACGCCGTTCGTACCCGATGTCGCATGTCTGGCTGATTTTGTCGATAATATCTGGCTCTGCAACAGGAAAACCGCGCTCGATGGGTTGATACGAAGTCTTGGCAGCAATTATAAACTGCTCGAAAGCGGCGAGTACGATCAACTGCTATGCAAGTATCGAAGGCGCTCAGCAGTGATAGGAAAATATGTAACTATCTGCAAAGATGATGCTCAATCAGATTCTGAGGTGATCACCGAAGGTACTGTGCAAAACATAGGATATGATCTCGAATTGCTGATCGAAGGCCGAGAACAACCTGTAACACAGGGAAGGCTGATACTCAAAGAGTAGTCGAGAATGGCAGTCTTGCGGAACAGGAGTCTTTTCAGAATTTGTTAGAATGCTGTTGACAAACGAATAGCCAGTTATTTTTGTAATCTCGATTAAGATTTCAAGATATAATGCTCTCTGTTTTCAGTAGGAAAGGATACTAAGATGCTGTCTCAAGGAAGAATCAAAGACTTGATTGGGTCAAACACGTTTGCATATGTTTTACTGGTGTTTTTCTGTACTGCTTTGATTACCATTTCACCTGTCAATGCCGGGGAAAATGCTACTACGGCGCAGCATAACTACGATGATTGGGAAGGCCCTGATTATTGTGGCCCCTCCTGTCATAATGACATTTATCAACAATGGAAACAATCGATGATGTCACAATCGTACACCCATAGCTGGGACGAAATTGAGTATTTCAAGTTAGCAGTTCCGCATGCTGAGAAAGACGAAGTCGTCGCTGAGGTAAAAGCCGGGTGCAACGGGTGTCACTCTCCCATGTCTTTCCTGGTTGGTGACATCCCACCACCTCGACCCGAAGAGAATTCACGTGCGAACGATGGTGTCCACTGTGATTTTTGCCATACAATAACAGGGTATGATGGTGAATTGCCGTTTAATTTCAACTATGTTACAGCTCCGGGTGAAACTAAATACGGCCCACGCGACAACTCAGAATCTCCGGATCATGAAACGCTCAAGTCAGATTTTCTGGGAAGCGCGGATTTTTGCGGTATTTGTCATAATGAAAAAGATCCGTATGGTGTCTGGGTCAAGTCAACTCAACTTGAATGGAAAGAAGGACCATACGCCGCTCAGGGAGTCGGTTGCCATGATTGCCACATGACTAACGCCGAGGCGTATACGGCATCGATGGGAGAGAAGTACAAAGATGCGCGTCAGCATCTTTTCCACGGTGCACATGATCCGGGAAAAGTGAGGGGCACGATTGAACTTCGAATCCATCCCGATGTAAACGAGGCGAAACCGGGAGAATCGGTCAAATTCACCGTTGCGCTTTTCAACCAGAAAGCAGGCCACAAATTCCCCACAGGGTCGGTTGAAGATCGAATTCTCTGGCTCCATGTTGAAGCAATTGATGTCGCTGGTAATGTATATCACCTTCCTGTTGATAAGAAGGGATTCGAAGGTGAGGAGTACACTATTGGCTCAGATGTTCTGGCTTATCAGGATATGGGCATCGCTCTGAACGATCCGAATTTCAAAGGTGTACAACGTGACGGGATCCCAATCGGGGATCGTATTTTTCGGATGCCGTATTTTGATCCTCAGGGAAGAATGACAATCCAGCAGTGGAATACGAAATCTCTCGGTGTCGATTACCGACTTGGGCCGCTTGAAACCAGGTTGGAGACATTTTCCTTTGTCTTACCCGATAATATCGAGCCGGGAAAAATGAAAATCACGGCGACCCTGAATTATCAACTTCTTGTCAAACCGGTTGCAGATTTTCTTGGAGTTCCTGAGGAAGAGTCCGCCATTATGGAAGTCAACAGTCATTCGACTTACCTTGCAGTTTTGCCATGAAGATAAAGATTGGGGCAGACCACCCCTGAGAACAATCGGCAGGTGTCAAAAACACCTGCCGATTACTGGTTCGGGTACTTGTGGCTTATCTCTGTTTGGGTCATGATTCTTGTACCTACGCAAAAAGGACTTATATCCTCCACATATTGAGGAACATTTTCCTCGCAATTCCTGTAATAGCTACTACATTGGTCGACTTAATTGTCGCTCTCGTGAAACGTGTGAGAAATTGCTGTATCTGATTTCTTGCGAAAGCAAAACCAGAAGAAAGGAAAAGGAAAATGAGTCTGGTGACAAAAGAAGCCCCGAAATTCAAAGCCGTTGCTGTTGTCGATAAAGAGTTTCAGGAAGTCTCGCTCGACGATTACAAAGGCAAGTGGGTAGTGTTGTTTTTCTATCCGCTCGATTTCACATTCGTTTGCCCGACAGAGATTACGGCATTCGCCGATTCCAGGGAGAAATTCGACGAACTAAACACGCAACTCCTCTGCTGTTCGGTCGATAGTCAGTATTCGCATCTTGCATGGATCGAGACTCCTCGCAAGCATGGCGGCGTCGGAGAAATGAACTACCCAATGATCTCCGATCTCAATAAAACAATCGGCAGAGACTACGGTGTTCTTCTCGAAGATGCTGGCGTAACCCTTCGCGGTCTGTTTATCATCGACCCTGAGGGCAAAGTCGCTTTCGAAGTCGTGCATGATCTTGGTATTGGAAGGAATGTCGGCGAGGTTCTTCGTGTGCTGAAAGCTATCCAGGCAAATTATGAGACAGGCGATGTCTGTCCTGCAAACTGGACACCGGGCGATGATACGATGAAGGGTGACCCTGTGGGTGCTAAAGAATACTTCGAGTCGCACGCATAAGAAACCCGGATATATATCCCAATAGAATTAGGC
>JAJRZO010000194.1 GCA_024275215.1 Candidatus Zixiibacteriota bacterium
AGTGATTCTGACATCGAACTCGTTCATGGAAGTCCGCAATAATACAATCGTCCGCAACGGTAATTGCGGGCTGGCATGCTGGTCTGAAGAAGCGCGCGGAGTTGCGACCAACAATATCATCGCCAATAATGGCTGGCGGGATGAGTGGGTTTGCCCATGTGTTGGAGTGCAGATGTGGGGGAAACTTCGCAATTTCCCTGTATCGTACAATGATGTTTGGAATAATGTTGCAGGTAACTACAACGATATGCCGGAGTGGACAGGCAAGTATGGGAATATCTCTGTAGATCCGATGTTTCTCGATTCGCTCGATTTTCATACGAGCGATGATTCGCCTGTCTGGCATGTTGGCGATCCGTATTACACCGATCCTGACGGCACACGATCAACTATGGGAGCATACGGCGGTCAGGGCGCTGTCGGCTGGCGCATGAGTGAATAGATGAAAACCCATCCGCCACTTCGCATTGTGTGGGTTACCGAAATAGATGTAGGTCAAACTAACTCGTGTCGTGACGAATGATACTGTCACACCGGTAAAAGCCGATGCCCATTTTATATTTATTCAAGTTCGAACTAAAAGATGGAGGAAAATGGTTCCCGACTTTCGGGAGTGTTGCAAAACCTACCCTGAGTGCTCGCAGGGGCTGTGCCCCTGCAGATACTGTGTTGTAACTGTCTGCAATGCAATATGCTGAACACACAGCAGCACAGCTACTGTGTGCACTTTTGCTCTCATTATCAGGTTTTTCAACAAGCCCGAAGGCGGGGGGCATATAGCATCAACGCATTCAATGAATTCCCGCCTGCGCGGGAATGACGCTACTTGTTTCCGTAAGCAAGATTAGCTGTATTTCACATCTTTTGAGACAGCCTCGGGAGGGTTTGCCTGTCGCGAAATCACTTGAGTATCGTGGAGGATATTAAAACGTAAAGTGACTAAGTATCACACAATCGTTGTTGGTGGCGGCCCCGCTGGTATGATGGCTGCGGGACAGGCTGCAGGTCTCGGAGCGAATACTGTTCTTCTGGAGAAAGAGACTGCACCGGGTCGTAAACTGCGTATCACCGGCAAAGGTCGATGCAACCTGACCAACATTGCACCGCTGCCTGAATTTATCGAGCATTTCGGGGAAAATGGCCGATTCCTGCGGCAGGCATTCAATAAATTCTTTTCACCTGATCTTGTCGATTTCCTCAAAGAAATGGAAGTCACCATAATGACAGAGCGAGGCGGGCGTGTATTCCCCGAAAACGAAGATGCTCAGGCGGTAACAGATGCTATGATACAGTGGGTGAAATTGCAGGGTGTGTCTATCAGAACGAAATCCCCAGTCGGAAAATTGCTGGTCGATCATGATAGCATCATGGGTGTACGGATTGGTGACAATGAACTTCATGCTGATACGGTAATTATTGCGACAGGCGGTATGTCATATCCTGCGACCGGCTCGACAGGCGATGGTTATCGACTCGCACAATCTGTGGGACACACTGTCGTTCCTGTCAGACCCGCGCTTGTGCCATTGATAACTGCCGGGAGTGTTGCTCCACGCTTGCAGGGGCTTAGTCTCAAGAATATCCGGGTCAGGGTGTACATTGATGGAAAGAAACGGCTTGAAGACTTTGGCGAAATGCTTTTCACACATTTTGGATTATCAGGACCGATCATACTCACACTGAGTGGAGCAATTGTCGATGCTATGCGGGAAAAGAAAAATGTTTCACTCTCTATTGATCTCAAACCTGCACTTGATGAGAGTAAGCTCGATGCGCGTCTGCTTCGTGATCTGGATACTTATGGTAAGAGACAGTTTCACACACTCTTAAAAGGTCTCCTTCCGAAAAAACTTATTCCGGTATGCTGTGATCTGATCGGTATCTCGTCGGAGAAGATCAATAATCAGATCAGCGCCGCCGAACGCAGGAAACTCAGAGCGTGGTTGAAAGATTTTCGCTTTGATATTAACGGTCATCGCCAGATCAAAGAAGCTATTGTCACTGCCGGCGGTGTTGATATTCGTGAGGTCAATCCGCGCACAATGGAATCGCTTTTGATCAAGGGGTTATTTTTTGCTGGTGAAGTGCTCGATGTCAATGGAGATACCGGCGGTTACAATCTGCAGGCGGCATTTTCAACCGGATGGCTGGCGGGACAGTCGGCGGTGCATTTGAAAAAAAGGTGAGTAGCCCGAATCATGCGTCAAGCCCCAAGTGGGCTTGACCTACTTTGTAATCTCACATAGTGTTACCGATAACTTTTCTACATATACTTTCAATTTCATTCTCCGCTTTGAGAAGTGTAGGTTCAATCGGGTCATCCTCATCACCATAACCAAACGGGATAAGTCTCCGCTTCCAAATTTCCTCACACAGTTTCTTTTCCTGCTCCTTATCCCCTTTTATCAATCGTAATCGTTTTTCGAGTTTTGCAATCTTATCAGCAGCCCTTAAGATATCTTGTCTAACACGCAAAAGATCATCTATCGGTTTTATTTTGTCTTTGCCGAAATAGGCAGCAAAACGGTAGCGTACTGCCCATATCCTAGCAAAAAGCTCATGGTATTTCTGATTTCTTTCATATGTAACATAAGCATTTCGGTTTATTTCTATCTCTTCGTCAGATTCGGAATCACTATACTTGTACGAGTCACCTTCACCGCTATATATTACAATAGAGCGAATCGCTCTAATTGCGTCCTTTGCCTCGTAGAAATGTGAAAGCACTTCTTCGGCTAATTCTATTCTCCGCTTACCCACGAATTCCCGTTTCCATGCTCTGATCCCCCAAATTGCAACTCCAGCAGCGATAATAACTGCAATATAGCTCAAAAGTTCAAAATAGGTATTTATAGCAGACATGAGTTGGTTGAACACCTAATATCTACCTTCCTGTTTTCAGTGCCTGAACCAAGTAATAGGATCGCTCTTATACATACTAAACCGGAACACAATCTACTGTCTACATCTAAACAAGTCAATTGGATTGGTGAGGTTAAGTATTTGTAGGTCAAACTCACTCGGAGTTTGACACATTTATTGAGTCAATCATAAAACAAGTGTCAACTTGTCCTGTTAAATATGTTGACGTTCGTGATTTGATATATTTTAATGTTACAGCGGATGTGGACGTCCGCGCCCACGAATCGTCACGTCATGAATGGCGCGACTTACTGCGAACCATATCGGAGGTTTTCGCTGTGTCTCGAACAATAATGATCTGGATACTTGCTGTTGTAATTACTCTCGCATCCGTTGTGTACCAGCGTTTGACAGGACCGACACATCCTGTACGAGGAAAAATCGAGATGGCTGGCGAAACAATCAAGTATAAACTGCTCCGCTCGCACGATACATCATCCGATGCTGAAATCGAGATCAAAGCTTCAACTGAGACATTCGGCGAGATTAAGTTCCGGCGATACAAGAGCGATGATACATGGACAATATCTCCCATGACAAGACGAGGTGGTTCACTCGTTGCAACCATCCCGAAACAACCGTCTGCAGGCAAAGTGATGTATCAAATCACGCTGATCGAACAGTCCGGCGCCCGTCATGACCTGACAGATGAACCTGTCATTATCCGATTCAAAGACCCGGTGCCTCATTTTATACTCTTTCCGCATATTTTCTTTATGTTTATCGCAATGTTGCTATCGACCCGTACCGGAATCGAGGCGATTGCAGGCCGCCCC
>JAJRZO010000195.1 GCA_024275215.1 Candidatus Zixiibacteriota bacterium
ATTTAGCATCAATGCGTTCAATGGATTCCCGCCTGCGCGGGAATGACGATACTGGCTTTGTCGCCTCTGCAGATACTGTGTTGTAACTGTATGCAATGCAATATGCTGACACACAACAGCACCGTCTGCTTGTCGGGTTTCTTGCAGGCTTCACCTGCTGCGGAACACCGACCTACTCAGAAACAGGGCTTTTAGGACAACCTCGAGGACGCTACCATGCTACTTTACTTGACATTAATTAAACCCCCAGTATATTCCGACAGTACTGACAGGAGCGTCTGTCGGCTTCTGAAATATCAACTACCCACCCCGACACTTCGGGCAGTGGGGTTTTTGCGTTTGGTTAAATATGGCTTTGAAGAAAACAGTCCTGAATTTATTCAAAAAATCACCTGCCTATCAGGCGGTTTTGGAGAAACTGGCACTTGATGATCGAATCTATGTTTCGCAGCTCAGCGGATCAGCGAGATCATTCCTGCTGTCGGGTGTTTTCGAGAAATCAAGATGTGTGGTTGTTACTCCTAAAGAGCAGGATGCCGAAAATATTGCCAGCGATATAAATGAGATTCTCGGAGCGACTGTCGCGTATCATTTCCCCGATCTTGGAGTTCAGCCATATCAGTGGAAATCTCCGCAACCTGAAACAGCAGGTTCGCGCCTCGAAGCTCTCATGCAACTTCAACGCTCAGAACAAGTGATTGTCACAGTGTCGACCAAAGCGCTGATGGAACCGACAATTTCACCTTCTGAGCTTGAGCGGTCATCGCTCCTGCTTGAATCCGGCCATGAAATGGCGATGGAAGATGTCATTGAAAAGCTGGTTGCACTTGGCTATGAACGAATGCCGCTTGTTGAGGAAGTCGGTAACTTCTCGGTCAGAGGTGGTATCCTCGACATATTTCCAAACACGAGCGAGAATCCTGTACGTCTGGAGTTTTTCGGTGACTTGATCGAATCAATGAGATACTTCTCGGTTACAAGTCAGAGATCGGTAGGTGTGATCGATTCGATCAAGCTTCTTCCACAGCGCGAAATGCCGCTCGATGGCGAAAAACTCGAAGCTAAACTGTCCTCGATCAATAACGAAGCTGCTGCCGAAATTCTTCGCGAGAAGTTCAGGTTCGGGATCGATTATCCCGGTCTCGAATGGGCTGGAAGTATGCTCACCGGCAGAAGACATCATCTGTTCGATTTTGTTCGATCGTCTGATATGTTGTATATCGTCGATCCGGACATGGTAACGGACGAGGTGGACAAAATTTGGGATGAGTATGAACTCAGATACTACGATGCAGACCCATCAGGAGAGATATTCCCAACTCCTGATCGCATATTTCAGAGTCCTGACGATGTGGTTAATAATCTCGAATCGAGGTGTTCGATCAGGGAGATGGCATTCAGTTCGGGCAGTGATGGCACTATAGCATTCGGAACAGGCGACCATCCGGTCATCAATGCCCGGATGAAAACATTGCAGGAGAAAACAGGGGAGTTCCTGTCGGAAGGGCGAAGGGTTTTCATCGCTTGCGATAACAGTGTTCAGTTGGAACGCATGGAGGAAATGCTTGCCGAACATGCCGATGACTGCACACTGATTGCGGCTGATATAAGCAGAGGATTCACATATTCTGCGGAGAATTTCGTTTTTCTGTGTGATCACGAAATATTCGCACGACGTTTTCACAGACGGAGAGTCAGGCGCAGCAGGGAGGGTGTGGCGCTTTCGTCTTATACGAATTTGAATGTCGGGGACTATGTTGTTCATGTCGATTATGGCATCGGCAGGTATCGAGGGCTGAAAGAAATCAGGGTTGACAACCGCAGGCGTGATTGTCTGCTGATTATGTATCAGGGGAATGATCGTCTTTATGTGCCTATCGAAGAATTCAGCCGTGTTCAGAAATATGTCGGCAAGGAAGGCAAGCCCCAGATCACTAAACTTGGCGGGACTACATGGGAAAAAGTAAAGGCACGGACGAAAAAAGCAATCGCAGACATGGCGGAGGAACTGCTGAAGCTTTATGCGGAAAGAAAATCCAAACCCGGGTTCGCCTTTTCACCTGATGACAACTGGATGCACCAGCTCGAAGCCTCTTTTCCTTATGACGAAACGCCGGATCAGCTTTCTGCAATCGAAGAGATCAAAAGCGATATGGAAGCAGCCAGCCCGATGGATCGTCTCATTTGTGGCGATGTCGGCTTCGGCAAAACAGAGGTTGCAATCAGAGCTGCATTCAAATGCGTAAATGACGGCAAACAGACAGCGGTGCTTGTCCCGACTACGATTCTCGCTCAGCAGCATCTGGCAACGTTCACTGAGAGATTAAAGGATTTTCCCATTGAAATTGAAATGCTGTCGCGGTTCAGGTCACGAAAGGAACAAAAACAGATAATAAAAGACCTCGCGGATGGCAAGATAGACATTCTCATAGGAACTCACCGACTGTTATCAAAGGATGTGAAATTTAGAGACCTCGGACTGCTTGTTGTCGATGAGGAACAGCGATTTGGCGTTACTCATAAGGAAAAGATCAAAAAGCTCAAGAGACTTGTCGATGCCATCACGATGACAGCGACTCCCATTCCCAGAACGATGCAAATGTCACTGCTTGGCGCTCGTGACATGTCTGTGATAAACACTTCACCGAAAGATCGTCTGCCGATCAAGACTGAGATCGTCGAATTCGATCCTGATTCTATCAGAACGGCTATTCTCAATGAAGTTCAGCGTGGCGGGCAGGTCTATTTTGTGCACAACCGGGTGCAGACGATCCTGTCGATTAAACATTACCTCGAAAGACTCCTGCCGGAGATCAGAATTTGTGTCGGGCATGGCCAGATGCCTGAAAAAGAACTCGAAAATGTGATGTATCGATTCCTGATGAAAGAATACGATGTCTTGCTTTGTACTTCGATCATCGAATCGGGTCTTGACATACCTTCGGTCAACACGATTGTGATAAACCGCGCGGACAAATTCGGACTTGCGCAGTTGTACCAGCTCAGAGGGCGTGTCGGCAGATCATCATCAAAGGCAATAGCTTACCTGCTTATTCCACCCGTGAGGCTTCTTACGAATACTGCAAGGAAACGGCTGAAGGCTGTCGAACAACATACCGAACTTGGTTCAGGGTTCCATCTTGCACTTCGTGATCTTGAAATCAGAGGCGCGGGAAATCTCCTCGGCGCTCAGCAGCACGGGTTCGTGGAAGAGGTCGGATTCGATCTTTATCTCAAGCTGCTCGACGAGGCGGTCAGCCACCTGAAGGGTGAAGAAGCGACATCATCTATTGATGTTCGGATCGATACTGATATTGATCTGTTTCTTCCCAACGATTATGTACCTGACAGTCGCCAGAAAGTCGACATATATCAACGACTGGCGCAGGCGAAGACATACGAGGCTGTCAATGAACTGGAGCGGGAGCTTATTGACAGATTCGGTCCGATGCCCGATTCTGCTGAGAATCTTATCAGGATGGCTGAAGTGAAAATACTTGCGGCCAGAGCGGGAATAGAGAAAGTCATTTTCAAAAAAGGCAAACTCAGGCTTATTTATGGCCGTGAGACTGTGCCTGGTAAGCAAAAGATCACTGCTTTAACGGCGCAGGTGGATGATCCGCTTGAATTTGCAGCCGGCGACAGCTTCAATATTATGGTAAATCTGACCGATTGTGAACCGCAATCGTGGCAATCGAAAGTCAGAAACGTCTTGCAAAATCTTACGTCATAACTACATTGACTGTTTCCGATACTGAAACTCGGAAACGTTGGCCAGACACGTTTGTATGACTTGAAGGAGTTAAGAGAATGTATAAGGCAACACTGTATGCGACATTATTGGTCCTGATCTTTCTTGCGGGATGTGGAACCAACAATGATGAGGTTGTTGCGACTGTCGGTAGTCAAACAATTTCCCTCGGTGAAGTGAAGGATTTCGATATTCTTTATCCACAGAAATTTGCATCCGCAGAGAAGGAATTTGAAGCGAAAAAACGTCATCTTGATTCTCTTATCAATATCAAGCTCCTGATCATAGGTGCTTATCAGAATGATCTCGATATTGACCAGGAGGTTTTGCAAATCGTTGAATCTCAGAAACCCAAGTTCCTGCTTGATGAGTTATACAAGAAGGAAATCCTTCCGAAGACCACTGTGACTGAGGCTGAGATCAAGGATTTCTACGAGAAACTCAAGGAAGAGCTTGATGTCAGCCACATAATTGTTGATCGAAAGGAACTTGCCGACTCGCTCTATGATGCGATTTCAAAAGGTGCTGATTTTGAGCAACTTGCTCGTGATTTCTCTCTCGATCAGGCATCGGCGAGGCTCGGCGGGAATCTCGGATGGATACGCTGGGGCAGACTTCTCGACTCATTTCAGGATGTTGTTTTCAAATTGTCACCCGGGCAGGTCTCAACACCTTTCAAGACCGAGGCTGGCTGGCACATAGCTACGGTGAACGATAAAAAAGAATCAGATCCCGGCCCGTACGAAGATATCAAAATGATGATCAAAGCGCAGATACAGAACCACAAACAGCAGAAAATAATGGATTCATTTCTGGATAAACTTGAGGAGAAGTATAAAATCGAGTTGAACGATGATACTTATGAAACAATACTCGGACTCATGAACAAATTCTATCCTGACACACTCGGCGGCAAGTACTTCCGCAAAACCTCGATAGATGGCAGCGTTCTCGAAGAATATCAGAAATCGCAGGTGCTGGCCTACTATAAAGGCGGAGAAATGACAGTTGATGATTATCTCAGTGCGATCAACTCGATACCCGCTGCGCAAAGACCTGAGTTCAAAGATAAAGATGCTGTCAGGACGACTATTTTCTCTATGAAAATGAATGACTTCCTCGAATTGGAGGCGGAATCTCAGGGACTTGACAAGACTGAGAGCTATGAGAGGGTAATGAAATCCTTCAAAGAGGGCGTCATGGCGGACAGAATGAGAACTTTGATTACCGATGGAATTCCGGAAATAACGGATGATGAGTATTACAAATACTATGATGATCATGTTGATGATTTCAGGAGTCCCGCAAAAGTAAAAGTCACAGAGATCCATGTTGATGATCTTGCGCTCGCAGAATCTCTTCGCACTCTGATCGATAACGGTGCGGACATCGAGACACTTGCGAAAGAACACACCACTCGACCAGGGATGAAACCTCGCAAGGGTGACCTCGGCTTTTTTGAAGCCAATAAACGTCCCGAGTTATTCAAACTTGCTGAGAATTTGAGGATCGGTGAGATCAAAGGGCCGGCAAAAACCGACGACGGCAAGTGGTCAATCATTAAGAAAACCGGTTTCGAAGCACCACGCACGAAGAAAATAGAAGAAGTGGCAAATGACATTCAGGCGGCGTTGAATGCGGAAAAGAGAGAAAAAGCCTTCGACAACTGGATTAAAGCAAAGAAGGAAGAAACCAGGATCGAGGTGAATTACGACCTTATATGGAAAACGATTGATAAGGGCAAGTATGAAAATGGCTAAGAAACTGATTCTGGTTTTTGTGGCTGTGTTGCTTGTCTCGGCATCCGTCACACCATCGAATGCCGCCGAAGTCATTGACAAAATCGTTGCGGTGGTGGGTGATTATGTGATTCTGAAATCCGAGGTGGATTTCCAGACTCAACTCTGGCTGCTCCAGCAGGGACAACAGGGAAAACAAGTCTCGCCTGATGATGTTGAAAAGATCAAGAGTGACCTCTTGCAGCAGATGGTAAACGACAAGCTGATCCTCATCAAAGCGCTAAAGGATACATCGATTTCAGTTTCATCTGATGAAGTCGAGTCTGCGCTCGATGCTAAACTCGAAGAGTTGAAGGGCCGGTTTTCATCGCAGGCCGAATTCGAGAATCAGATGTTGCAGGAAGGATTGACATACAGAGAGGTCAAGAACAAGTTCCGTGACGAAGTGCGCAATCAGCTATACAAAGACAGGTTGATTTCGAGAGAGCTGTCGAAAATATCTGTTGCGCCATCTGAGATCGAAGAGTTTTTCGACAAATACAGGGACAGTCTGCCGGAACATCCCGATGCAGTTAAGCTGTCTCATTTGTTGCTTGAAATCAAACCCGGTCAGGCGACTATCGATTCCGCGAAAGCTAAAGCTGAGCGTGTCAAGAAACTGCTCGATGATGGCGGCGATTTTGCCGAACTCGCACGAGAGTATTCCGAGGATCCATCAGCGTCAAGCGGCGGTGATCTCGGATACTTCGGTCGTGGCGATCTTGTCGAGGAGTTCGAAAAAGCAGCGTTCGCGCTTGATGTCGGGGAAATATCGGAACCTGTGCTGACTCGGTACGGATACCATATAATAAAATGCGTTGACAAACAGGATGGCCGCATCAGATGCAGTCATATACTATTCATGACTAAGCCCTCAGATGAAGATGTTCAGCGAGTGATGAGATTTGCGGACAGCTTGAAATCGGTTGCCGAGGCAGGCGGGGATTTTGCTGAATTGGTCAAGAAATATTCTGCGGATGAGGAAACAAAGAAGCAGGGCGGCGAACTCGGCTGGTTCGTCTCGTCTGAAATGACTCCTGAGTTTTCGGTAGCGGTTCAGGGACTCGAACCGGGAGATATTTCCGAGCCGACACAATCTCAGTTCGGCATTCATCTTCTCAAGGTGCTCGACAGACAGACCAGCAGGCCGTGGAGTATGGATGAAGATCGGGATCGTCTCAAGGAATTCGCCAGACGCCAGAAGACTGAGCAGGTTGTCAGCAAGCTCCTCGATGAAGTGACAAAAGAAACCTATGTCGAGATTCGCAATTGAAATATGCGTCTCGACGACTACATCTCGACTATCAGGATCATCAAGAGACGTACTCTTGCAAAAAAGATGATCGAGGGTGGATTGGTCAAGCTCAACGGGAAATCCGTCAAACCGGCGCATCCGGTTCAGGTCGGTGATATTATTCGTGTGACTTTCGGGCCGAGGAAGATTGATCTGGAGGTTGTCGATATACCTGTCAGATCTGTCAGAAAAGCCGATTGCGAGAACTATTACAAGAGGTTGATCTGAAAGATTTGTACTGTAGTTCTGATCCTGCAATTCCAGATATGTTCAGTGTCGGTCAAGCGGACAGGCCGCTTGACCTGCGACTACGACTGATCCACCAGATCGACAATAACAGCGAAACCAGTTATCTTTATTCAAGGCACGAATAAATGAGCCGTATGCACAATACTGACAGCGACAAGCTGGATGAGAAGGCTGTCCTTGTAGGCGTCAGGATCGGACAATCGTCTGAGTTCGAGTTCCGCGAGTCGCTTGATGAACTGGCTTCGCTGGTTGTCTCGGCAGGAGCTGAAGTTGTGGCGACTGTGACTCAATCTTTGAATCGGATCAATCCGACATGGATGGTCGGAAAAGGCAAAGTCGCTGAAATTGCGGAATGTATCGAGGAATATGACGCGAATATAGTCGTTTTCGACGATCAGCTTTCCCCGGCTCAGGTTCGCAATCTTGAGGAAAAGCTGGGTGTTAAGGTCATCGACAGAGGTGCTTTGATTCTGGACATCTTTGGCAAGCGTGCGACAACCAATGAGGCAAGAGTACAGGTCGAGGTTGCGCAACTCGAATATATGCTGCCTCGTCTGACGCGCCAGTGGTCACATTTTTCAAAACATGTCGGCGGGATAGGAACACGTGGTCCCGGAGAAACTCAGCTCGAAACTGACAGACGTCTCACTCGTAAACGAATTGCGGCTCTCAATGATCGGTTGAAGAAAATCGATAAAGAGCGAGATGTGCAGCGCAAGAGACGCAGGAACATGTTCAATGTCTGCCTTGCAGGATATACTAACGCCGGCAAGTCGACACTTTTTAATGCTCTGACGAAAGAAAAAGTCTGGGTTGAGAACATGCTTTTCTGTACTCTCGATTCGACTTCCAGATCTCTTTATGTTGGCAACGGTCGCAAGATCATTTTCACCGATACAATAGGATTTATCAGGAAACTTCCTCATCAACTCGTGGCATCGTTCAAGGCGACACTCGATGAAGTACGATATGCTGATTTGTTAATCCACGTTGTAGATTTTGCTCATCCCCACTATGTCAGGAGAATCGCGGATGTAGAAAGTGTTCTCTCAGATCTTGGCGCCCTCGATGTCCAAAGAATCCTCGCATTCAACAAGATAGACATTTCTCCCGAAGCCTATCTTGATTTTGGGCAAGTCGTTGTGCCCGAAACAGATAAGTTCTTTATATCTGCCACCAGAAAAATTGGACTTGATATGCTCATTAAGAGAATCGCCCAAATAGCCGAAACAAACAGGGATGGGTGAAACCTCAGGGGAACAGCAATGAGCAGCAACCAGGTTCTGATAGTCGATGACAATCCTAACATGTCGGCGCTCCTGTCCGATATGCTTGATGTTTTTGATTTCAGTTCTCAGCAGGCGACCGGCGGATTGGAAGCTCTGCAGAAACTTTCGACCGAAGATTTCTCAGTCGTAATTACTGATCTGCGAATGCCGGAAATGTCCGGTTCTGATCTGCTCAAGTCAATTAAAGAGAAATACCCAAAACTGCCGGTGATTGTCATATCGGGATACAGCCTCGCCGAAGAGGAGGATACTGTATTAACTGAGTTGGCGGATGAGTTTATTCACAAGCCGTTTCGCATGGATGATATTGAACGTGTTCTGCAAAAAGTGTTGGAAGACTGAAATTCCTCCCCACTTGTCCCGACCATCTATTCCCTGATAACTATGTCACACAGAATATGAGTTATGATGATTTCCTGAGGGTTATCACAGGAGCTTCCGCAGGGCAGCCGAGCCTGAACGGGAACCAGTGCCCGACGCCGGAAGATGTGTAAAGCCTTGATTTACCCAGACGGTATTTCCCCCAGTAATAATTCGGAGGATCGTTCGAATCAAAGACAGACCTGCCTGCCAGTCCGAGCTGCCCCCCGTGAGTATGACCGGCGAGTGTCAGATGAACTCCTTTCTCCGCAGCCCATACGAAACCTCGCGGACGGTGTGACATCAGAATCTTGAACGATGATTTCGGCGCTGCAGAAATCGTATAATCAACTGTCTCATGGAGGAAATTATCGTTGTTCCTCAGAAGTCTGTTCGGATCGTCTGCACCACCCACAAAAAGCTTAACCCCGTTCACATCAATCACCTCGCCCCTGTTTACCAGTAGCGGAATATCACTCTTTGCGTGAATGCTGAAGCATTTCGTGACACCGTGATAGTATTCATGGTTGCCAAGCGATGCGAAACAACCAAAAGCCGGATTAAGAGATGCTATCAGCTCAAGAGTCTCCGGCAGATCGGAGGTCACGTCGCTGATGTCTCCTGTAATTAGAACCAGATCTGGTTTTTGAGCATGTATGTTCCTGATCAAATTTCTGAGATTTGATAACTGAAAGTAGTGCCCAAGGTGAAGGTCTGACAAGTGCAGAATCCTGAATCCATCAAGCTGATCAGGCAAATCGTCGTATCGAAAACTGATCTCAGGTATTTTCACTCCAAGGAATGATGCTGAAAATCCGCCCACTCCTGCTGTTAGTGTCACAGCGGGAAATACAACTGCGGCATTTCTGAGAAAATTTCTGCGACTGATTTCGTCGCTATCAGAATTCTTTATCTGTTGTGATTTACCATGTCGTTCCAAAATACTCGCCAGTATATGACAGATTCCTGAGAGGGGAAACGCGATTACCATCGCAATCAGTACTATCAGAGCAAGAGAAGACATGATTGAACCAACAGCAGTTACTAACAGCATATTGTGTTCGAGTCCAAGCAGGAGTAGAACAAGTCCAATAATAGTGGCAATCGGAACAGCCCATGCGATTAGCCTGACTATACCGATATTCCACCATTCACGATTGGCGAATCTCAGCAATAGCAATGCAATCGCGCTGAGCAGCGCAATAATCCCTACTATGATAAACAGAAACACCATTATCTCTGACTTCATACAAGTCAATCCTGTTTGAGGATTGACGATCCGATTTCAAGTAGGTCAATCCTACTCGAGGATTGACAATCAGAACAAATATAAAGTGGGCAGACCGTTTGACCTGCAATATTTTGCTATCCCACAAATTCAAAGGCAGTGCCAATATAGGTATGACCTCTTTGATTGCAAACCATTGAATCAAAAACCCATTGATGTTGACTGTCTGTCATCTTATCTACGAAGTATGAGAGTTGCTGTGTGGCGAGACCGTCAGGCGATCTATCCCAAGACACCCCCGTTCCATCCATCGGGGAAATATCCTGAAACACTGTTCCCTGAGACAGCGGACGAGCACAACAGCATATATAACGGCGTCAGAGAGTTGTTGCGGCTGCTTAAACTTGATTACGATCATTTCGACTCGCCGGAATGGAATCCACTCGGTGAGATTATCAACCCCGGCGACACTGTGTTGCTGAAACCGAATCTTATTAAAGAGAATCATCCGCGCAATCCGGACGGATGGGTTTATATGATGACACATGGTTCTATCATTCGCGCTGTTGCAGATTATGTCGTAAAAGCATTGTCCGGGCGGGGTAAAATAGTCGTAGCCGATGCGCCGCAGACCGATTCATCCTTCGGGAAGATATGTAAGCTGCTATATCTGTATGAAGTCCGTGACTTCTATCGTTCACACGGAGTTGATTTCAATTTGATTGATCTCAGGAAATACGAATGGAAATCAGTCGATGATATCGTGGTATCCCGCAGAGACCTCGCAGGTGACAAGAATGGATACATTACATTCGATCTCGGTGATGAAAGCCTCTTTTACAAGTATCATGGCGAAGGGAAGTACTACGGTGCGGATTATGACACCTCTGAAATCAACAAACATCACCACGGCATTCGTCACGAGTATGTCGTGTCTGGATCGGCAATCGAGTGCGATGTGTTTATCAATTTGCCGAAACTTAAAACACACAAAAAAACCGGTGTTACTCTGAGCCTTAAGAATCTTGTTGGAATCAATGGCGACAAGAACTATCTGCCGCACTATACGGAAGGCACTCCTTCTTCGGGCGGCGATCAGTTTCCTGAAGATACCGCAGGCAGGAAAGTCGAGAGCGCAGGGCTTAAAGCAGCGAGAAAACTCGCGCTGTCTGTGCCGATGGTGGGACCGTTTGCATACAGAGCCGCAAAGAAAGCCGGACAGGCTGTGCTTGGTAAAACATCGCGTGTTGTACGGTCCGGCAACTGGTACGGCAACGACACGGCATGGCGAATGTGTCTCGATCTGAACAGGATTCTGCTGTATGGCAATTCTGACGGCTCATTCAGAGAAGATACTTCCTGTGCGCGAAAGAAATACTTTTCGATCATTGATGGCATAATAGGTGGTGATGGCGATGGTCCTATAGATGTCGATCCTGTGCAATCCGGGATATTGATCGGAGGATTCGATTCTGTTGTCACCGATGCTGTGGCAGCAACAATGATGGGCATTGATCCGAACAAACTGGCGATGATCCGAAATGCCTTCGATCTGCATACTCTCAGGCTGACGGATGATTCAATGGATACAATCAACATCGTGAGCAATATCGCAGAGTGGAACAAACGGCTGGGTGAAATAGATTCTGAGACAACATTGAGATTCCGTCCTCATTTCGGATGGAAAGGAGCGATTGAAATCGATTCGGCGTGATAAATACAAATCCATTATTGACCAACATACTTTGCCCCGTGCACGGCAGATATCCACATCTGTCGATAGGAATAATTGTTGCGCCGCGCGAGCGAGGCGTGGCAATCTCAGCTTCCTGCTTGACATGACAACATCTATAAAGCAACTTCAAGAGGTTTGCCGCCCGCGAAGATGATTATGAGATTGAAAGAACTATATCTAAAGTCACCTGAGTTCATCAGGAAAACAGTCAGGCTGATTCCGTTTCAATACCGGATGGGAAGAACATTCAGAAACACGCTCCAATTCCTGATCGAGTCGGATATGTGGAGCCATGACGAATACCATGCGTATCAGGAGCGCGAGCTTGCTCGCTTGTTGAACTACGCGATTCGACACATTCCATATTATTCGAGATACAGAAGGCTTCTCGGCGGCAAACCATTCGATATGCTGAGAGGAATCGAACCAATAACAAAAAAAGATATGCAGCGAGATCTTGATCTGTTTGTTTTGCCTGAAAAAGAGCGCGGACGTTACCACATCGCTTACACAGGCGGAAGTTCGGGCTATCCGCTCAGGATGTATTTTGATAACTATGCGACCGGAATCGAATGGGCGTTTATGATTGCCCAATGGATGCGTGCCGGATACAAACTGGGAGACACAAGAGCTGCATTTCGCGGAATAGAATTCAAGGACAACTGTGCCTCGATCATCAGGGACAATCCTGTATATGATGAAGTATTGCTGTCTCCGTTTCATCTGACTGATGAATCACTTGAAAAATATGTTGCTGCTTTGAAGCGATTCAAGCCGAAATTCCTGCGCGGGTATCCATCCGCGCTTACAGTGTTGGCGAAATATATTCTGCAAACCGGAGTCGAAAACCTTCCTCGATTCGAGGCATTGCTTTGCGGATCGGAATCATACACGGATGACCAGCGTGTTCTGCTCGAAAAAGCATTCAACACACGATTCTTTTCATGGTATGGCATGACCGAGAAAGTTGTGCTCGCAGGCGAGTGTGAGTTTTCAATCTACTATCACGCTTTTCCACAATATGGTATCACTGAGATTCAGGATAAGAACGGAAATGTATCGTCGGAAATCGGAGTCGAAGGCGAAATCGTCGGCACAGGATTTATGAATCGAGTGATGCCGTTCATCAGGTATCGACTTGATGACTACTCGCAGATTATCGCAGATCATTGCGAAAAATGCGGACGGAACCATCTAATACTCGGAAAAGTTACCGGGCATCGTGTTCAGGACGCAATCATCGGATATTCCGGTTCACGGATTTCGATGACAGCATTGAATATGCACGATGAGACATTCGCATCTGTGCGACAATTCCAGTTCCATCAAAGAGAGCCGGGCAAAGTCAGTCTCAATCTGCGAGTCGATTCTCATTTCGACGATGAAAAGCGAAGCCTGATAATTAAATCACTCAGACAAAAGACGGGCGACGACATCGACTATGATATTAAACTGGTGGATCGCATCGACAGTACAGGAATCGGCAAGGGTGTTTATCTACAGCAGGAAATCCCAATCGAGTAATCCCGCAGGTCACTGAGCCGTAACTACTGCAACTGCTGTTTTTGTTGACTGTCACGCCATTTGATTGAATAATTCAAATGATTGAGTGTAACTACTCCAGACAGTAAATTCTGGCGAGAGGCAATCATGACTTTATCCGGATTTTTCCTGCTGTGCCTGATTGCAGGGCTGATATACGCGGTAATAAGCCTGATTATGTCGGGCGGTTTTTCTCCCGATGTGGACTCCGACATAAGTGTAGATGGCTCCGATATTGATGCCGGCCATGTCAGCGGAGAGATAACATTTTCGCCCATTTCACCTACGGTTATAGCGACATTTATCACAGCGTTCGGCGCCGGTGGAATTGTTGCGACTGAAGGCTTGAAATGGGGACCGTTTCCTGCTGTAGCCCTGGCATGTGGTTCCGGCCTCGCAATTGCAGGGCTTGTTTATGGTGTTCTGAACGCAGTCTACAAAAGAACTCAGGGTTCATCGGAGGCCCATGTCGAGGATGTCATCGGAATCATAGCACAGGTGCTCACTCCGATATCGAACGATGGAGTCGGAGAAATTGCGTATGTCTGTCGCGGTGCGCGTCTCACCGGACCTGCGCGATCAGTTGATGGTCGGGAGATCGGGAAGAATACGTCAGTCGAGATTGTCAGGGTTACAGGCTCAACACTCTATGTTCGTCCGGTCGCTGATAATCCAACGGGCGATAATGATCAGGAGGGTTAGAATATGTTTGGACTTGAGATAAGCTGGGTATTCGCGGTTTTCGCGGTAATAATAGTCGTATTTTTCCTTTTCATTGTAATCTCGAAAAGGTATGTCAAAGTTGGCCCCAATGAGGTTCTGATCATCTCGGGTGTCAGACACAAAATACGCGGAGCCGATGGCGGCAGGGAATCAGTCGGTTTTAGAATACTCAAAGGCGGCGGCACGTTCGTAATCCCGATTTTCGAGCGAGTCGATCACCTTTCTTTGGAATTATTCACACTCGACGTAAACACTCCGGAAGTCTACACGGCTCTCGGTGTGCCTGTCATGGTGGATGGCGTTGCGCAGGTAAAGATTCAGGGAGACGATGTTTCGATACGGACAGCTGCTGAGCAGTTTCTTTCGAAAGGGAAGCAGGAGATAATGAATATTTCCCTGCAGACCATGGAGGGTCACCTGCGCGCCATCCTTGGAACGATGACAGTCGAAGAGATTTACTCCAACCGCGATTCATTTGCTTCAGAAGTCCAGGAGGTCGCGGCTACTGATCTGGCAAATATGGGAATGGTCGTAGTATCATTCACAATCCGCGACATCCGCGATAGTCAGGGATACCTCGATGCTCTCGGTAAACCGCGTGTTGCACAAGTCATGCGCGATGCTACAATCGGTGAAGCGGAAGCTACCAGAGACGCCACTATTAGATCAGCGGCTGCCAAGCGAGAAGGTGAGATAGGCAGACTCGAAGCTGAGACAAAAATCGCAGCGGCGGACAGAGACTATCAGATGAAACTCGCTGAGTATACGGCATCGGTAAATCAGAAAAAAGCTGACGCCGATCTCGCATACGATCTCCAGAAATTCAAAACCGAGCAGCTTGTCAAGGAAGAGGAAGTTGCGGTCAGGGTTGTTGAAAAAACGAAAGAGATTGAGGTTGCTGAGAAGGAAGTCTCCCGCAAGCAACTCGAATTGAACGCTTCGATCGAGCGTCCTGCGGATGCGGAGAAATACAAGCTGGAAACGGTTGCGGAAGGGCAGTCGTCGGCGATAAAACTGACCGGTCATGCTGAAGCCGAGGCGAATAAGGCTCGCGGTGTCGCACAGGCTGATGTAATCAGAGCGCAGGGACTCTCAGAAGCCGAGGCGATGGCCAAGAAATCCGAGGCATGGAAAGAGTATAATCAGGCGGCAATCGCACAAATGCTGATCGAAAAGCTTCCCGATATTGCTCGTGCGATCTCCGAGCCGTTGTCGAAGACTGAAAAGATTGTTATCATCAACTCGGGCGGAAATGGTCAGGGAGGCGGAGCATCGAAGCTCACCGGCGACATTACGCAGATAATAGCACAGCTTCCGCCGGTTGTCGAATCTCTGACTGGCCTGAAATTCGAGGATATTCTCGGTCGTATTCCCGGCGTCCATCGCGAGAAGAAAGCCGAAGTAAGCATTGAGGATCCCGAAAAGGAATCGTAAGTCCGAATATCGTAGCACTTTCAGAAACCTGTTGTAACAATGACCGCTGATTTTCGTAGTATAAGACCGGCACGAGCATGGAGGTTAGCATGAAGAAGCTCGAACGGTCGCGCGAAAGCTCAGTAATCGCCGGTGTGTGCGGAGGTCTCGGCGAATACTTCAATATTGATCCTATACTCTTTCGGATCGCATTCGTAATACTTGCATTCGGTAAAGGAGTCGGCGTAATAGCCTACATAGTATGCTGGATCGCCATTCCGGAACGTCCCAAAGGCGCAGTCGCCGACACAACTCCGCCGAAATCGGATTTTGTCAAATTCCTGCCGGGAATTGCACTCATAATTGTCGGACTCATGTTTCTATTTGACAATTTGTTCTACTGGTTCGATTTCGATCACCTGTGGCCTCTGATATTGATTGGTGCGGGATTGCTGATGATAATCTTCACATTTCAGAACAGAGGGGAGCACAAAGAAAGTGAACGCGGGGAAAGTTAATTTCGGTCTTTTGCTGATTATTATCGGGCTTGCTGCATTTGCTGTCAATGTCGATCTGATGGACTGGTATGTCTATATCGATCTGCTTGACCTGTGGCCGGTGCTGTTGATTGCGCTCGGTATTCAAATGATTTTCCGTCGCACGCCAATTCCGCAGATCGCATATATATCAAGCCTTATGATTGCGGTTGTCGGCGGATATGTCCTGCTGGACAATCTCGACTTCGGCGGAGCTGGTTCGCACGAACGCATTATGACCACAAGTCTTTCTGATCTCGATGATACTGTTTCGAGAATGGTGTACGATATTGATGTTGATGATTGTGATCTGACGGTTGGCGGAACCGACTCGAAGATTGCCGAATGTCGGTTCAGGAATTTTCTGACGAAACCGGACATGGAACTTGTTTCGCGAAATGACTATGCTGTTCTGACTGTCGATGAAAATAATATTTCCAATGTCCGCATTATAGAAGATGACTATGCTTCACCTGACTGGAATTTGCACCTCTACAACCAGCTTCCGTCAGAGTTCAGACTCGATTGCAGGAACTCGACTATTCATTTCAACTTGCAGGACTTCGAAGTGAACAAACTATCTGCCAGAATTCCCCGCTCGACTATGAATCTAAGATTCGGTGACGCTTCGCCGGAAGTCACTGTTTCTATGACAGTCAGCCGCTCAGAGATTCGCATCAGGATTCCGGATGGCGCAGGTGTGGAGATTCTCGACTCGCGGAATTTCAATGACTACTATGTCGGCAATCTCGATTTTGTCGTCGATGGGGACAGGTTCCACACTGCAGAGTTTGATTCGGCGGCTGTGAAATTCAGTTTCGATTTCAGCGGAAATGCAAAGCTTCTCAGACTGCTCAGCGACTAAGCCATACAGGATTTCAACCCGACATGCCACATAACCCGTGGTACCCGAACGAATAATCATCGACTTATTCTGTTGACATCATATCAGAAGCAGTTATTATTGAAGTGTCGACATTACTTACCCACCGATAGCAGGAGGCTTGCATGAGATTCGGCAGTGTAATAACGCCCGGCATTATTGTAATTTTTATTCTGGTATTGATCTCCGGTGTCAGCGCGCGTGAACTGAACGGTGTCAAGATTATTCAGGGCAACTGGCGGGGTGAAGCTGTAGAGTATCTCGACGGTGAAATTCTTGTCGGGCTTCGCGCGGGATTCTCGCAGAATGATCTTCTGAATGAACTTGGAACGACATACGCAACAGTCGTGCGCAATGCCGATCGCTTCGGTTTCCTTAAGCTCAAAGCAAAACCGAATCAAGACCTTTTCAAGCTGATCGAAGTCGTTGATCAGTTGAACTGCGTCAGATATGCGGAACCGAACATGGTGGACAAAATGTATGTGATCCCGAATGATCCTGAATTTAATAAGCAATGGCATTATCATAATACCGGCCAGAATCCGCCCGGCGGTACTCCCGACGCGGATATCGATGCTCCGGAAGGATGGGACATTTCGACCGGCGGAACTCCGATCAAAGTCGGTGTGCTCGACAGCGGTATTCCGGTACAGGGAGGCATGCTCAGCCATCCCGACCTCGATGATCCAACAAGATTTTTCTTCGGACACGACTTTTCCAACAATGACGAGATACCGGCTGATGACAATGGGCATGGCACCCATGTGTCCGGCACGATTGCGGCTGAGACTGACAATGGCGTTGGCGTGGCGGGAGTTTGCTGGAACGCCGAGATTCTGGCAATCAAGGTTTTCGATCAATACGGTTCAGGTTCTCACGAGAACTTCCGCGACGGTTGCATCTATGCTGTTGACAATGGC
>JAJRZO010000196.1 GCA_024275215.1 Candidatus Zixiibacteriota bacterium
TCCGCATCCGCATCATTGGCCGGACTCGGCTACAATGTGAAATCTTTCTGTTTTCAAGACAGTCCCCGGCGTGCACACTCAATAGGTGCACAGGGGGGAATCAACGCAGCCAAGAATTATCAGAATGACGGCGACTCTATCTGGCGGCTTTTTTACGACACGATCAAGGGCGGAGACTTTCGCTCGCGAGAGGCTAATACTTACAGGCTTGCTCAAGTATCTAACAATATTATAGACCAGTGTGCTGCTCAGGGTATCCCGTTCGCGCGTGAATATGGCGGTCTCCTGGCGAACCGGTCGTTTGGAGGAGCACAGGTATCAAGAACTTTTTATGCGCGGGGACAGACAGGTCAGCAATTGCTTCTGGGAGCATATTCGGCGCTACAGAGGCAGATAGGTCTGAGGAAAGTTGAAATGCACCCGCGTACCGAGATGCTTGAACTCGTGCTCATCGATGGTCACGCCAAGGGAATTGTCGTCCGTGATCTGGTAACAGGTAAAATCAGTTCGCACGCCGCCGATGCTGTTGTATTGGCGACAGGCGGATATGGACGTATTTTCAACCTGTCCACAATGGGTCTCGGATGCAACGTCACTGCGGCATTTCGAGCGCACAAGAAAGGCGCGTTTTTTGCAAACCCATGCTTCCACCAGATACATCCAACCTGCATACCGCATACGGGAGACTATCAGTCAAAACTTACGTTGATGTCTGAATCTCTTCGTAACGATGGTCGAATCTGGGTTCCCAAAAAGAAAGGCGATCATCGTCCTCCTGCTGAAATACCAGAAGATGAACGCGACTATTATCTCGAAAGAAAATACCCGAGTTTCGGCAATCTCGCCCCACGCGACATTTCTTCTCGATCAGCGAAAGAAGTCTGCGATGAGGGTCGCGGGATCGGCAGTACGGGATACGGAGTATATCTGGACTTCTCAGAAGCTATCGGGAGACTCGGCAGGAAAGCTATCAGCGACAAGTATGGAAATCTTTTCGAGATGTACAAGCTCATCACCGACGAAGACCCGTACGAAGTTCCAATGCGTATTTATCCCGCTTCTCACTACTCGATGGGCGGTCTCTGGGTTGACTACAATCTGATGAGCAATATCCCCGGTCTCCATGTAATAGGCGAAGCGAATTTCTCCGATCATGGTGCTAACCGTCTCGGAGCATCAGCGTTGATGCAGGGACTGGCTGACGGGTATTTCGTATTGCCTTACACTATTGGAGACTATTTTGCGCGAACGGGAGCAAAGAACATTTCAGCGGATCGTGCCGAATTCCGTGAGGCCGAAGAAGTTGTCTCAGCTCGGACAATAAAGCTGCTGTCGATCAATGGCGATCGAACTGTGGATTCTTTTCACAAGGCTCTTGGCGAAATCGTCTGGGAGAAAGCGGGTTTAGCTCGCAACGAATCAGGTTTGAAGGAAGCAATCGAACAGATCGCCGCTCTGAGAGAGGAATTCTGGCAAAATGTCAAAGTGATTGGAAGTAACGAAGGCATGAACCAGACATTGGAGAAAGCTGGTCGCGTGGCTGATTTCCTCGAGTTCGCTGAACTCTTTTGCTATGATGCTCTCAATCGTGAGGAATCATGCGGCGCTCATTTCCGAGAGGAATACCAGACTGAAGATGGAGAAGCTCTCCGCAACGATGAGGAATTTGCATATGTTGCCGCCTGGGAATACAAAGGCGAAGGGGCTAAACCAGAGCTGCACAAAGAAGATCTCAAGTTTGAAAATGTTGAATTAGCGACAAGGAGCTATAAATAGTGAACTTAACACTGCGTGTTTGGCGTCAAAAAAACGCTCAGGAAAAAGGCCGTTTGGAAACTTACCAGGCACACGATATAAACGAGAACATGTCGTTTTTGGAAATGCTCGACGTCGTCAACGAAGACCTGATCAAAAAAGGTGTCGAACCTATCCATTTCGATCATGATTGTCGCGAAGGTATCTGTGGTGCTTGTTCACTGGTGATAAACGGCATCCCACATGGTGGGAAAAAAGGCTGCACAACTTGTGAACTCCGTATGCGCAATTTCAAGGATGGCGACACTATCACGGTTGAACCATTCCGCGCAAAGGCGTTTCCGGTCGTCAGGGATCTGATGGTTGACCGCTCTGCTCTGGATCGTGTCATTCAGGCGGGAGGATTCGTCTCTATAAATACAGGAGGCGCGCCCGATGCCAATGCTATCCCGATAAGAAAGGATATCGCGGATCAGGCGATGGACTTCGCGGCGTGTATTGGTTGCGGCGCATGCGTGGCGGCTTGCAAGAACGCATCGGCGATGCTTTTTGTCTCTGCCAAAGTCAGTCACCTGTCGCTTCTTCCTCAGGGCAAGGTTGAAAGAGAGCAGCGTGTTCGCAAGATGGTCGCACAGATGGATATCGAGGGTTTCGGCAACTGTACTAATTACTACGAATGTGAAGCTGTTTGTCCGAAGGAGATATCCATTAAATCTATTGCCAGGATGAACCGTGAGTTTATGCGGGCGCTGGTAAAATAAAGGCTGATTCATCAGATGCTGTGCGCCCAATGAGAGGGCGGAGAACAATCGTCAGTTCGTATTGCTCTAAGGCGGTGAATACTCTGCCTGACGTTGACGAATGTCCACCTTTTGGCAACACAACCCGTCGGATGGCTTTAATATCGCCTATCCATGATATCCTGCAGGTTGCTGTGAGACTGCCGCATGGAGAATAAAATAGATAGCATTGAAAGTACAGACACTGGCAGGAGTGCATTGACATGGCTCTTCCAGCGTATCACAGGCATACTGCTCGTCGTGTTTCTGTTTACGCACATCAGTCTAAATCATCTCTTGTCAGGGGATCGAATCATAGATTTTGCGCTCGTCAATGAAAGACTGAGCGGGTCGTTCGGCTGGAAACTGTTCTATGTGCTTTTCGTTCCGAGTTGTGTCTATCATGCTATGAACGGCCTGTGGGGGATACTCGCCGACTACCGACCGTCAGTCGAGTTTCGTAAACTGGCGATTGCAGCGCTGCTGCTCCTCGGATTTGCCCTTACTTTCATAGGTGCTGATACTCTGCTGAACCTGTTCAGAGCGCAGGGGGGACAGTGAGTTTCAAACGATTCGCGGACAAGTTCATTGATGAAGCGCGACTTAATCCGAACATCGGTACCCTCGCATATATGCTTCATCGCATCACGGGAATCGGACTCGCAATCTATCTCATTCTGCACACATGGATACTCAGCTCCGTTCAGCATGGCTCGGAGGCGTTTTCTGAACAACTTGTAACTGTACAAAGCCCGCTGTTTCATATACTGGAATTGTTTCTGATCATCGCTCTCTTTTTTCACATGCTCAACGGACTCAGGATCATTATCGCAGACTTTTTCTCCGCCACCCGACAACACAAATTGCTCTTCTGGATTGTTGCCGCGCTTTTCGTGGCATTGCTGGCCTGGAGTATTGCGGCTGTTATTCCCAGAGTTTTTTCATGCTGAGGAGAATGTGACACGATGCTAAAGCACGAGTTGCTCGTCGTCGGCGGAGGTCTTGCGGGGCTCGCGGCTGCTGTCGAGGGAAAGGAACGGGGCCTTGATGTTGCTCTCGTATCGAAACTTCACCCGGTCAGATCACATTCAGGCGCAGCGCAAGGGGGGATCAATGCTGTGCTTGACGAGTCTGAAAACTGCCACGATGATTCTCCTGAAAGACATGCTTACGATACAATCATGGGTTCAGATTTCCTCGCCGACCAGGATGCTGTCAAGATTATGTGCGACGAAGCCCCGAATGTCATAATCGAGATGGAGCATGCCGGGTGCCCCTTCTCTCGAACAGGAGATGGCAGGATTGCCCGGAAAGCATTCGGTTGTACTGATTATGCACGGACATGCTTTGGCGGAAGTAAAACCGGACACCATCTGCTTCAAACTCTGTTTGGACAGGCTGTCAAGTATCAGCTTACCATGTATACCGAATGGGTGGTCACCAGGCTCGTGGTTTCTGGTGGTCGATGTCACGGCGTTGTATGTTTCGATATCGAATCAGGTGAGTTCGTCCCAATTGCTGCTACTGCAACCATGTTTGCGACTGGCGGATCGGGACAGGTCTATTCGACTAACACGACAAACGCGCTGACATCGACAGGCTTAGGTATTTCCCTGGCATACCGGGCCGGTGTGCCTATCAAGGATTTAGAGTTTGTCCAGTTTCATCCGACAGGGCTGTACCCATCATCGATTCTTGTTACTGAAAGTTGCAGGGGAGAGGGTGGCCAGTTGATCAACAACATGGGCGAGCGATTCATGAAGAATTACGTCAGCGAGAAAGTCATGGAACTTGGCCCTCGCGATATTGTCGCGCGTTCAGTTCAAACAGAAATAAACGCCGGCAGAGGTTTCGATAACGCATTTGTCCATCTCGACCTTCGTCATCTCGGCGAGAAGAAAATCCTAGAACAGCTTCCCGGTATACGAAAGCTCTGCATCACATACGCTGGAATCGATCCTGTTTTCAAACCTATACCAGTGTGGCCATCACAGCATTACACAATGGGCGGGATCGACACGAACGAAAAAACCGAAACTGAGATCATCGGATTCTATGCCGCAGGTGAATGTGCCTGCGTATCAGTGCATGGCGCCAACAGGCTTGGCGGCAACTCGCTGCTTGAGACGATCGTCTTTGGACGGATTGGCGGGAGCGCGATTGCCGACTATGTTCCCAACGCTGATGCTCCCGTTGAATCAAAGCTTGCTGATGCAGTCAGACAAGAGCAGAGTCGTTTCAATCAGCTTGTGAAGGGGTCGGGAAAGGAGAACCCGTATCGTATCAGGGATGAGCTGTCTTTCGTCATGATGGAAAAAGTCGGGATTTTTCGTAACAAGCAGGATATGGCTATGGCGTGTGCCAGAATCAAGGAACTCAAGGATCACTTTTCACATATCAGACCAATTCAGACAAACAAGAGTTTCAACTACGATTTCTTGTGGGTAACCGAAATCGAGGGCAATCTCGATGCCGCACAGATAATAGCAGAGAGCGCACTTGCGCGTGAGGAAAGTCGCGGTGCGCATTTCAGGACTGATTTTCCGACACGACTGGATGATTCATGGTTGAAACACACGATATGCGAATATACGCCGGATGGTCCAAAACTGGATTATAAACCGGTTAAGCTGGGCATCTTTGAGCCGGAGGAGAGGAAGTACTGATATGCCTGCCTTCAAGATTCTCAGATTCGATCCGGATAAAGATGATCTTCCGTATTATCAGACTTATGAACTCCCGAAAACGACGAGTATGACTCTGCTTGAGGGGCTGAATTATATTATTGAGAATATCGACTCATCACTTGCATTCAGATCGTCGTGTCGAGCATCGGTCTGCGGAAGTTGCGCTATGCACATCAACGGGCAATACAGGCTTGCCTGCGAAACCACCATAGATTCACTAAAGACATCTCCCATAACGATCCGACCGCTCTCACATTTGCGAGTGATTCGCGATCTCGTTGTCGACATGAAACCGTTTTTCGAGAACTACGAATTGATCAAGCCGTATCTGATCCCGAAGGAAAAA
>JAJRZO010000013.1 GCA_024275215.1 Candidatus Zixiibacteriota bacterium
AACGGAGTGAGACCAGCGCCGAAATGACTGCCGTAACCATCGCCGTCCATGCTGAGAATCGGAACACCGGGTTGAAGGGCAGTGTAGATCACATCCCCATACCATGCCTGTGTATGCGATTCATGTAAAGCCATCGACGAATAGCACAAGATAGCGGCAAAACGTCCTTTGCTCACGCCAGCTTGAATCTCAGCGGAGTTCACATCCCATATTGAATCCCAATTAACATCAAGGTCCTGAAAACAGGCAAAATCATCGTCAATCTTGTTCCAGAAATCCGAGTAGATTTGAAGTCCGATTGCAGGATCAGGTCCGGGTCCCCATGTCGAGTCTATCACAGTTGCCCAGTCATTTGTCGTATAATGTCCGTGTGTTTTCGGAATGTAGTGGGGTGGGGCTGCTTCAGGCAAAGCATGTCTGTCAAAGAGACGTATGTTTTCTGATCTCGGTGTGCTCTCTCCCGACTTGCTCGGTGCAGCCACCGACAGAACTATATATAGCAAGCTGGCAAACAGGTACATGAAAATACTCCTCGTCGGATATGAGAGATGACTCTAGTAAAATAACCGAAGTTGGGTGAATGGCAAGAGCAAATATTTCAGTGTTAATGCGTGTTTGGAGCATATACCGTACCGTGCGGAGCAGATGTTATTGTGCACGGAAGATGTGGAGAGGTTGTCTCAAAAGATTATAGAAGTGCTTAATTATGTCTGCTGAAGTAAGTAGCATCATTCCCGCGCAGGCGGGAATCCATTGAATACACTGATGTTAAATAGACTCCCGCCTTCGCGGGAGTGACAAAGCCAGTACTCCGCTTGTGTAAATCAAAGCTTTCGAGACAGCCTCTCCACATCTGCCGAGTACGTTGTAGGTCGGTGTTCCGCAGCAGACGAAGTCTGCAAGAAACCCGACATCGGACTGGCTATGGCAGCATTAAATTCGGCATATGTGGACATGTGCCGCGCACGGAGTTACCTCAACCATTTCTCCAGCCATTCCAACTGCTTCTCATACACATGTCTGAGATTGTGCAGTTTATGAATAGAATGGCCTTCATCGGGATAATATATCAACTCCGATGGCACACCCATACGCTGCAACGACGTATACATCTGGAACGCCTCGCTCGGATCGACACGGTAATCCAACTCACCATGAATCACAAGAGTAGGCGTTTTGAAATTCTGTACGTAACTCGACGGAGACGACCTGATATATTCCTCGCGATTTGTCCATGGCGTCCCCTTGAACTCCCATTCAGGAAACCATAGTTCATCGGTTGAACCATACTCGGCGACATGGTTGAATGTCCCGTCAATCGTCACAAGACATTTGAATCTGTCAGTGTGTCCGCAAATCCAGTTTGTCATAAATCCGCCGTATGATCTGCCAAGCGCAGCCATGCGAGTTGAATCGATATACGGAATGTTCTCTATCAGGTAATCGACACCCATCATCAAGTCCTCGTAATCGCCCCTCCCCCAGTTGCCGGAGACATATTCCTTGAAAGCCAGACCATAACCCGCGCTGCCATGCGGATCAATCTGCGCTACGATATAATCCTGTGCCGCCATCAACTGAGAATTCCAACCGTAATAATTGAAATCTCCAAGCCAGCACCATTGCGGGCCGCCATGAATCAGGAGCACCAGCGGATACTGCCTGCTATGATCAAAATCAGGTGGCAGTGTAAAGAATCCATGCACCGAATCGCCATTGAATCCCTCAAACCAGAATTCATTGGCGCGATGCATATCAAGCCTGCTGACAATCTCATCTGTGAAATGAGTAAGTCGTGTTAGTTCTTTCGAACCGAGATCGTATCGATACAACTCATACGGTTCATCCGAGAGCGATTTGCTGACAACGATATACTTCCCATCCTGTGACATCGCCAGATCGTAATAGACAGCATCGCCAAGCAGTTTCTCGACTGTTCCCGATTCAACATCAAGCCGCCATACATATTCGAATCCATACTCGATAGCGAGAAAAATGATCGATTTGGAATCGGGAGTCCATTCGTGTCTCCAGACAGATCGGTCAAATCCTTTGGTCAGATTGCGGCGTTCTCCGCTCAACCTGTTGTACAGAAATATATCAGTCTGATCGGATTCGTATCCTGCGCGAGCCATCGAAAGGTACGAGATATATTCACCGTTAGGCGAATACTGCGGGTACATGTCTGCTCCGCGATTAGGTGTGATCCTGACCGGATCGCCGCCGGTAATCGGCATGACAAACAGATCGCTGTTTGTCGATAACGCAGGAATCGAATCGGTGTTGGTTTTATAGCAAATCTCGGAACCATCGGGAGAAAACACGAATCCATCATGACCGCCAATCGATGAGATTGGGGCGTTGTCATGTGTAAATGTCAACTGTCTGCTGATATCATCTTCAAAATCGTAAAGGAATATCCGTTCGGTCATGCCATCGAACCAGTATTTATAATGCCTGAACATCAGGTGATCGTAAACACGAGCTTTGACCTTTGCGTTTTCGCGTTCATCAAGCTTCGCCTTGTTGCAACTATCGCTTCGGCAATCCGGAAATACACGCGACGAGAACATCAGGGTCTTTCCATCAGGCGACCAGACAGGTGTGGATACACCAGTCGAAATCGATGTCACCTGTTGTGCTTCGCCACCATCGACAGCGATAGTGAAAAGCTGGCTGCCATCGCCCCGATTTGCAACAAACGCAATCGATTTGCCATCCGGCGACCATCGCGGTGATGATTCGCCATTCTCGCCATTGGTGAGTTGTCGCAAGTCAGAGCCATCAGGATTCATCAACCAGATGTGGCTGGAGGATTCACCGGCGACCGGGTCTCTGGTTGTCAGGACAAATGCGATATGCTCGCCATCGGGTGAAATCTCCGGATCATGTGCCCTTGGCATGCTGTACAGATCATCGAAAGTAATCCTCTCACCTTCAGCGGATATGAATGTGGCACAAATAAGAAACAGGAAGACTGTTACGATAAATTTCATTTCAAATCCTTTCCATTGAATAATATCCGCAGTCTACCGATGATGATATGATTTGTAAACCAAATTCTGATCAATTGCTGTGTTGACACGAACAGTGTAAAGTGTTACTTCTGAGCTTACAGGGACTATGCCGGAAGATAGTAACGTAATTGAGGCAGACAATGCATGATGTTCAATATCTTCGAGACCTGGTAATCATTCTGGGTTTCGCTGTCGTGATAGTCAGCCTGTTCCACAAATTCAAGTTGCCGTCAATAGCCGGTTTTATCTTGGTGGGTATTCTTGTGGGGCCACACGCCCTTGGGCTAATCAGCGATGTCCATCAGGTTGAAACTTTCGCCGAAATTGGAATGGCGCTTTTGTTGTTCAGCATAGG
>JAJRZO010000197.1 GCA_024275215.1 Candidatus Zixiibacteriota bacterium
ATACCTGAGCACAAATTCAATATCGAACTTCTCGCTGAATTGCTGACCAAAGATCGGCAACAGAACCCAAGCAGATATTCCGTCGTACTGGTTTCCGAAGGAGCAATTTTCGAAGGCGAGGAGATGATCTTTACCGATCATACGAAAGATGCGTATGGTCACAAGAAACTCGGCGGTATCGGCAGCCTGGTTTCCAGCAAACTTGTAGAGCTATCGGCGAAATTCAATAATGGCAGACCAATAAACGTAATCAGTCAAAAGCTCGGATATCTCGTGCGCGGCGGCGATCCTGACGCTATCGACTCGATTGTGCCGATGGCCTATGGCAATCTCGCGCTCGATCTGATCTTGAAAGGTGTGCATGGTCGTCTTGTGGTGCTCAAGAACGGGCGTTACGACAATGTTCCCATCGATGTTGTAACAAGCGAGAAGAAATTCGTCGATGTGGAAAAACACTACAACACTGAACGGTTGCGTCCATACTATAAAAGCTTTGAGATGCTGCCGTTGTTTATCATGACAAGTGAATAACTTGTTTACGTGATTGGCGGGGTTGTTTCCGCAGGGACTGGTTTATTCTTCAGTCTTGCTATGTCTGATGATAATGCGCGTCTGATGGCTTCGCCAATCTATTGACGAATCTCATCGCCGGTAACGACATAAACTGCGCCTGCGGCATCAGATAGCTTTTCGGCTTTCTTTGAGACCGAGGTTACCTCAATGTCCATGAGGTCTTCCAGTGCCATTTCGGAAAGGTCTATCTGTTGCTTGTCGGCATAACAAGGCACATACAAAATCGTGGCAGCCATTATCAGCACGAACATGCAGACCATCCACTTTGGGAACCAATATGAGGAGTTTATCTTCATACTCCTCTTTCATACTAAACTAACTATTAGCGTTATCAGGTTTTAGCCTTACTTGATTTGTATCGACAAATCCCTTTTTTTACATCCTCTGATTGACGGAAGTGCTGACCGGAATCACCCCTGATGGTTGTTTCACATTGTATCAAGTACTCTGGAGAAGATTATAAAGGTGGGTGCGCGGTCACGGCGGGCAGGTCTTCGAGGCTCAGTATTTACGTGGATATTTGTCGCTCACGAAACGCTATTGTTATTCGTGCCAGACCTGCTTTGGCATCCGGATTCATGTTGAAAGAATTAAGTTTACCGGTTAGTCAGTCAAAGGGGGGAAACTTCAAATATCACCAGCTTCCGCCGCCGCCGCCGCCACCGCCGCCGCCGGAGAAACCACCGCCGCCGGAAGAACCGCTACCTCGTGGCGCCGAGAACATAGTCGAGCCAAGATGCGAAGTCGCCACGTTCAGAGATTGAGTGAAATCGTGAGTGCTGAACGACCCGGCTCCTGCCATTGGCACATACCAGTTCGGCGGCTTTGACAGAAGCCCCTCGAATGATTTCATCCAGTGATCTACAACACCAAGCGAAATTGCATACGGGAGGTATTTATAGAATATACTTTCACCCATCCTCTCGAGTCGGTCTTTGTCCGCTCGTTTCATGAATTCCTGAAAACCGAGAATGTCCATGCGAGCAAGAGCGCCAGACCTTGTTTTTGCAGGCATGGCATTGGCTAATAGGATTATTGAAAACCCGGAAATAAAACCCGCAACCACACCTTTCCACGGGGCGAGCGGCAACAGATGATAGAGAATGAATGATCCGGCTATAAGTACTGCGAACCCGATCAGTCCATATCTGCCTTTTACTTTCAATGGGTTGACTGCAAAGAACTTCCTGTCGACAAGTTCCTCAAAAAGGATCTTCCGCAGATTGGGCAGTTTCCTGTAAAACTCGTTTTTCAACTCTGAGACGGTAACTTCGTTCGATCCGCCGGGGAAAATATCTTCCATAAGTGTTTGTTCGAACTGGCTAAGCTGGTCATCGGACTGCTTAAGTTTGACTATTCTGTAATCTTTTGAGAGCAACATCGACAACAGTTTGCTGTCAGGTTCCACCTCATGCAGCGCAATATATCCTTTGACTGCCAGACCGATCATGCTCGCTGTAACATCTCTCTTGTCCAGCCTTTCATCAACGAGTACACCAACCTGGGCGGGAGTAAGCGGCACACCATCAACTTCAGGTGGCTTGTATTTAACGACGATTGATTCGCGTACTTTCGGGTCTCTTCCCTTAGTGTACCATTGAAACAGCATAAACAGCAGGACAACCACAGGAATGAGAAAGACCCAGTTCTCTCTCAGGTTTACAGCCCAAAGGAATCTCTGCCAACTCGATGGCGGAGATACGATCCCTTTATCCCATCCCAAAGCGACCGTGAATCCTTCTTTAACACGAAGAGACTCGGTTGTGCTGAATGATCCTTTATTACCGGATATCTCAAACGAGCATTTGGATTCACTTGATCCGTAACGCCCCGTGAAACATCCGCCTGTCGCCCCGGGAATGTCTTTTTCCGTGTTTAACAGTATGTCTGCGGAGGCATGGAGAATGGGAGCGCGCCAGTAATTACCGGTGACATTCCAGTAGAGTTCATCATGATCGTCAAAGAACAGAATCGCATTTTCCACGAGATACCTGATTACATACACTTGTCGTCCCTGCACATATCTGCCGGCATCGCCGATCCGGATGTTAATCACATTGCCCTGTCTTGAGACTTTGTAATTCCACGGCTTCCCATCCTTACGCAAGACAGACTTTACCGTGAGAGGCATGACAATTCGATCGCCGAGCTTGTTCACATAACGGTAGGGTATTTCTCGGTATATGCCGTGACGACTTTGATCGAAAACAACTTCTATTGTCTCAGTAACATCAACAGTGCCGTTCTCATTGATAACTATATTAGCGCGATAATCCTCAATAGTGAAAAACTGTGCGCATGCGGACTGTACAGCGCCGGTGAGCAACAGGCATACAATAAACACAACTCTGAGCGAACAGAAATTTATCCAATGCGCTGTGATGTCTTTGTTAATCATGAGAAATCCGGCCTGATTGGTTTTCTCTCATCGGG
>JAJRZO010000198.1 GCA_024275215.1 Candidatus Zixiibacteriota bacterium
CCCCTCCGCAGGGGTGACGTATACTATACGACGCTGAATGAACAGTAGAACAGAACTGTAGCGCAAGAGTGCCCCACTCCCGCGAAGAAGGTTGATCAATATGGCAGAGCCACTCCGTTTCACTCCGGGTTCTGCTCTACTCGACTTTTTAGGTGGGATAGATTTATTCTGATGAATTAGAAACCCACCCAAATGGATAGGCCACCCAGACCGCCCCATAGGATAACCCACCTCAATCAACACCAACTATTTTCCGATGCTGTAATATGGCTTGTTTTTTGAACGTATCGTTATATCTTTTGTTGTAGTACTGCGAATATATATACACACGAGGAAATACAAATGACCAGAAAATGCGCGCTCAGCATAACAACATTTCTGATGCTAATAATTATTGTCGCATCAGGAATGCTGTTTGGCAACACAACTCCCGGTAAACGTGCAAAATCCGCTCATCATTCGGAGACTATTACCGCCACTTCGATCTCCATGCGATCAATTCCGCTCGATTTCAATGCCCAGACTCCGAAGCCAATCAAAATAATCAAACATCATCCCAGACCATTCAGAGTCAATGAAGACTATATCGAACAGCTCCGAGAGGAAGGTCAGATCAAGGGTAAAGATATCGCCAGACAGGATCCCGGCGCGGCAAACAGGTCAAAGGCTGACAGCATTGATGGAGTGCCGTGCAGATCATACAACGGCATCAATTCTACAGGATGGAACCCACCCGACCCGCATGCCGCAGTCGGCAAAGATCATGTTGTCGCGGTAGTCAACAGCTCTATCGCAGTATTTCACAAAGACTCCGGTTCACCGCTCTATCAGGTAACAGCGAATAGTTTCTTTGCTCCTGTTAACCCGCCGAGCACATTTATCTACGACCCGAAAGTTGTTTACGATCCATTCGAGGATCGTTTCATTATACTGTTCCTGTGCGAAGATGACATCTCTCAGTCATCATTTCTTGTCGCAGTTTCCAAGACTGGCGATGCCATGGGCGACTGGTGGCTGTATGACCTGGATGCGACACTGACTGGCGATACTCCCGCCGACGTCTGGCCCGACTATCCCGGACTTGGATTCGATTATTCTGATGCTGTCTACATCACATCAAACGACTGGGGATTCACAACGGGATTTCAATTCTCCAAGATCAGGATTTTGAAGAAAAATGAACTCTATACCGGAACGATTTCCGGATGGCATGATCTATGGGGTATGAGATATAACAACAGTGAGGTCGCATTTACAATCAAGCCTGCAGTGACTCTCAGCGATGCCGGCGGTGAATATCTTATCAGCAATATCTGGTATGGCGCGAATTACACGACATACTGGAAAATCACCGGCGCCGGCACAGACACACCGGCCATTGAACTTATGCCTCAGGTAAATCTCTACGCACCATACACACCGCCACCAAATCCGACACAACCCCATACAAGCACTAAACTCGAGCCTCTCGGCCCGATGACACAAGATGCTTTTTTCAGGAATGACAGACTCTTCACTGCATTCAGTCAAAGCTATAACTGGGGTAGCGGTGAAGTTGCATCGCTGAGACTGATCGGTATCAATGTCAATACCAGCAGTACATTTTTGAATGAAATCTATGGCGCGGATGGAATACATTATTTCTTTCCTGCAATCGCTACTGACTACATGGATCGCATCTACCTCATGTTCAGTGTGTCAGGCGCCGAGGATTTCCCAAGCATTTTCTATGTTGATGATTATGAGGCAGACAACACAGCGCACGGTCTCAAGATCGGCCTTGATAATGTCGGATCAGGCAGCACAACAAGATGGGGAGACTACGGCGGGATCGCGGTTGATCCGTCGCAAAGATCTGTCTGGATGTTCCATGAGTGGGCGACAGCATCTCATAACTGGTCAACATGGATCGGTCAGGTTCCCGGCGACCCGGGAGTACCTGGTCTTCTCTCTCCCGCGGACTCTGCCCTCGTACCATTGTCGAACATTATCCTCGAGTGGGATGACTCACAGATGATCGCAAGCTTTATTGTCGAAATAGATGACAACTCGAACTTTGCCAGCCCTGAAATAATCGATACAGTTGATGAAGCAACAGATACAATCTCAGGAGCAGGTTTTGTCAGTGGCTACCCGCAATACTGGCGACTCATGGCAATCAATGATTGTGGCGCGACAGCATTTACATCCGCGTGGAGTTTCATCCCGTGCGGAGACATGCACGGCGACGCAGATAACAACAGTTATGTTGACATCGATGATGCAGTGCTTCTGATTCAATACATTTTTAGCGGTGGTCCTGCGCCTGATCCATTATGGATGGGTGATGCTGATTGCAACAGCGAGACTGATATTGATGATGTCGTCTATTTGATCGAATACATCTTCTCCGGCGGTCCCGCACCATGCGGAGGATGCTGAGGAAACTCTGCTCTCTCTCGGCCCCTCGGGATGTGAGGATTAGTATCAGTCCGGCGTCGAGTTTCTTGCAGGCTTCGCCAGTTGCGGAACACCGACCTACTGGGAATCGGATGCGCGGCTGCTTGTGAGAGGCAGATGTCCAGAGGTTGTCTCAAAAGTACAATTTAACTCAAGCAGGAAGTTAATTATGTCACTCCCGCGAAGGCGGGAGTCTATTCAAACCATAACTTATTCAATGGATTCCCGCTTTCGCGGGAATGCCACCACTTCCTTCTGAAAACACTATTACTTACATTTTACATCTTGTGGGACAGCCTCTCTCCGTCCGCCCCATCACCAAATTTCACCAAACAAAACTTGACATATCTACGTATAAGTATTAGTATATTACTGCATCTGCCGCATTAGCCCAAAATCGTTACGCCCAATTCCATTCAACATAATAACGTCTGCCGCGTCATTAACTGATGGAAGGCGGGTGGTAGCTATGTCGAGCGAGCTGCATGACGCCATCAGTCGCTGCAAAAACGGCGACTCAGGGGCATTCAAGGTTATCGTTCGGGCATTCGAACGACGGGTTCTCGCAATAGCGTATTCAATTCTCGGCAATTCCGAGGAAGCATTGGAGGTGATGCAGGAAACATTCTACAGAGTTTTCAAGAGTCTTGGACGACTGCGAAACGAGGCCGGATTCGCCAGTTTTGTCTGTAAGGTCGCCACGAACTATTCGATCGATGTAAAGCGACGTCGCAACGGGCGACACGTCTCGCTCGATGACGAAGCGGAGCTTCCGGCCTCTGTCAGACTTCAACTCACCGATTACAGGATGAAGCCTGACACAGTCGCTGAACGAAACGAACTCTGGGCTGCACTCAAACACGCAGTTGCAGCCCTGCCGGACAGACAGAGGACAACCCTGATTCTTCACGACATCGATGGATTGCCCAAGTCCGAGATCGGGAAAATCATGGGATGCCCACAGGGAACTGTAAGATCGAATTTACACATTGCAAGGAAAAAGCTTCAAAACAAACTAAGGGATTTCATGTAGAAAAGAAGAAGCTGTTATGCCAAAAAACTGCCGCAACGTTGACGAGATGATGAACAAATATCTCGATGGTGAGCTTTCTCGAACAGAACGCACGCAATTCGAGAAGATGCTCAGAAACGATCCGTCTCTGAAAGAAAAGGTGGATTGTTACAGAAATATGCTGCGATGCCTGAAGGCTTTTCGCAAAGTCAGGTTTCCGGCATCAGGACTGAGACAGGCACGAGCAGCGATTATGCGCAGAATATCTGCGCTTTAGATAAATTATGCCCGATCCGCCAATGCGCGCAGGTGCGCAGTGATTATCAAACTATGCACCTGCATTGACTTCATACAGTTACTTGTAGGTCAAGCGGCCTGCCCGCTTGACGGACGAGTAAACTTGTTTGGGCATGAACTGCAAAGACGCCAGGAGCATAAGGCTTCTGACCTGCACAAATTCAACCTGCTAATTCTTTTTTGAATTTCTCCGTCAGCGCAGGAACCACATCGAAAAGATCGCCGACTATCCCGTATGTCGCGACCTTAAATATCGGCGCCTCTTTATCGCGGTTAATCGCGACAATAGTTCCGGATGCCTGCATTCCTACAAGATGCTGTATTGCTCCTGAGATACCGCACGCAATATAGAGCTTCGGATTGACAGTCTTGCCGGTCTGTCCGACCTGATGCGAATACTCGATCCAATCTGCATCCACGACCGCTCTTGATGCGCCAACCGCACCGCCAAGCACACCAGCGAGGTCTTTGATCAAACTGAAATTCTCAGGAGCTTTCAGACCGCGTCCACCGGAAACGATGACATCAGCTTCGTTCAGACTGACCTCTCCCCCGCCTCCGCCGGAGCTTCCGACAACCTTGATTTTCGACTCAAACAACTCGGCAGGAATATCAGGTTTTTCGACTGAGCCACTCTTCGCATCATCGCGCTCAGCCTCAGGCATCACTTTTGGTCGGAGTGTCGCAAGCTGCGGCCTTTTATCGGAATAGACAATCGACAACAGAACATTGCCGCCAAATGCCGGCTTTGTTGCGACAAGCGAACCATCATCGCGTAATGCCAGTCCGTTGCAGTCCGCTGCCAGACCAGATTGCAATCGCGCCGCAAGACGTGAAAAGAGTGTCTTGCCATAGAATGTCGCGGATCCGATTACAATCTCCGGCTTGCCGTCATCGATCATGTGTGCAAGCACAGCAGCGTAGGCATCATCAATGAAGTTCGCAAAATCTGCGTGATCGACATACAACACTTTATCGGCGCCGTACTTGAACAGGTCTCCCGCCTGATCCTCGATTCCGGAACCGAAGACGACCGCCGTAACTTCAGATGACTTGCTCTCGGCAAGTTTTCGTGCGGCATTTAGCAACTCGTATGTCACGTTTGCAATCTTGTTGTTCTTCTGTTGTGCAAAAATCCATATTCCGTCCGACATTGTTACTCCTTCTCGCTATTGTTCAAGTGCGCAATTATCGATTCATAGGCCTCAAGATATGTCATGGCATTTCTATCAGCAATCTTTTTGACAGATTCATATTCCGGAACTTTCCGAACACTCCTGCCTGTGTTAAATACTTTGATCGTACAATCGCCCAGCGGTGTTGAAACGACCTCATTTTTTCGCGAAAGCTTTACGCGTGACACATTTGACAACCTCAAACCCGAAGTAGTGGTCTCTGCAAATATCACGTCGCGGACTGCCGCTTGCTTTTCGGGGTCACACAACACTGTCAACTCGTGACCGGGACGGTTCTTCTTCATCATGACGGGCGTTATGTATACATCCCGCGCACCAACTGAATAGAGCTTGTCGAAAAGATGCGAGTAAATCTCCGGATTCATGTCATCGATATTGGTTCGCATCTCGACGATTGTGTCTCTGTCGAAACCATCATCTTCTTCCATAACAAACAGGCGTGTCAAATTCGGGTGATTATCAAACACTCTCGTACCTGCTCCATAGCCTGCGGAAAGCATATTGCCGATCAAAGGATCGACAAGCGGCTCCGCAAGCGTAGTGATGATGGCAGCACCTGTCGGAGTCGTCAACTCAGCGGGGATTGTATACATTCGTACCGGGAACCCCCTGATCAAATTCACTGTTGCGGGTGCGGGAACCGGGAACAGAC
>JAJRZO010000199.1 GCA_024275215.1 Candidatus Zixiibacteriota bacterium
CTACTTGACGTGACATTTCAGGCACAAATTGGAGCCTGACTTACTTTCGCTCAGGAATGGTTGCATGTCCGCCGTAGCACCAAACTCATGCACATCGTGGCACGTGGAGCACTCCATGTCTGTCTCGCCAGAGCCATAGAAATGAAGGTTCGAGGATGACTTGACTGTGGCAATGTCCACCAGTTCTACATCACCCGCGTCGGCTACAGTGTAATCGAACGATATTGGATGATCATTCGAGAGATCACTGCCGAGATTGGCTGAAGATACCAGCTTTCCAGATGCGTCAAGCTCGTTGCCGCTTCCCATAGTCGGGTTGGCGTTGTTAATCAGAGAATTGACCGCTACCGTACCATCATGGCACGAGAGACAGAGCTTTGACAGCTCGTTCGGGCCTGCTGCCGATGTCCAGGGCGTATGGTCAAGATCCAGACCCGTATACGGGGTGAAAGTCGCGCCGGACATTTCGTGATTCCAGAGCGGAACTGCAGGATTCGCATTATGTGGTGTATGACAGAATACACACACACGATCCTGATCTGTCGACTTGTCGGCGATGGCGCCACTTGTTGATAGATCATGCTTTGATCCTACAACGCCGGCATTTGCACTTGCCGCGATCAGGATCAGCCCTAACAGGACAATGATCAATCGTTTCATGACATTCCTCCAGTGTAAAGTGGATTGAGGTTTAATATGAACATCTAAGAGTTCCATTTGATATACTATATGAGCAAAAGAAGTGCCATCAGGTCATGTCTCTGACGAGTAAGCAATCATATTCTCAGAACATTATTCACACGATGTAGCATGGCGTAATTGACTATGGCACACCTGCTTGCGGTGGGCATTTTAGGTGTGTCTCAGCGATTAAGCTCCTTTTAGAGGGACAAGAATAGTTTGAGGATGACAATCTCTGAAAGCGGAATCGTCAATGAGTGATTTCACCCAAGCCTTGGGGCAAATCACTCACCGCCTGCTTCAGCTGAAGATGACTTGCTATCCTTATCGCTTAAATACTGGAAAATTTCGACACGCTGGTTATATGAATCGGCAACATAAATGCGGTCATTTTCGTCGATATACATCCCTGCCGGTAACCAGAATTCTCCCGGACCAAACCCCGGCTGGCCAAAGAAAAGCAGAAGATTGCCTTGCTGGTCGAATATCTGCACATTATCGAATCCGGCATCGACCACATAGATATGTCCTTCAGTATCGATACCGATCCCGCGAGGTCTGGCAAATGTCCCTGCTGTCTGACCGAGCGAACCAAAGGTGCTGACAAAGTTGAGGTTTTCGTCGAATATCTGGATTCTGCCATTCATGGTATCGGTGATATAAATGTATCCATTTTTGTCGACTTTGATGTTGGTCGGTCTGTTGAATTCTCCCGTCTCTTCGCCGCCTTTGCCGAATTCCGCGATCTTGTTTCCTTGCGTGTCAAACACCTTCACCATATGATTGACAGTGTCGAGAATGAATATCCGATTGTTTTTTCTGTCGTAAGCAATTCCTGTTGGGCGCCCGAATTCACCCGGTCCGATATTCGCTTTGAAGCTGTAATCTTTACCAAAGCAGTAGACAGTATTCAGTTTGGAGTCGGTAATGAAAATATCACCGCTGTCAGAGACAGCAACATCGATTGGTTGAAGGAGTTTTCCCTGGCCGGATTCTCCGATGAACTTAAGTATATCGTTTTCGGAAGTCGCGTTCAGATCAAAGACAAACACTCTGCCACTGCCTGTGTCCGCAACATATAATTTGCCAAAACGGTCGGTGCAGAGTCCGTATGGTTTCATCAGGCTGACTTCATCCTCTTTGCCGAGAATGCTTTCCTTGAATTTGCTGACAGAACTCTGGCTGATATCGGATGCGCGGGAAATGTTCTGCAGCCATCTTACCCGTGGCTTTTCCGGAGGAAGCGGCCATACAAGATCAACTTTTTTTACGGCGCTGCTGCCGCATCCGGCGAGTAAAGCTATTGCCAGACATAAAACCAACCAGCGATGAATCGAATATCGCATGTGTATTTCTCCTGTTCTTCCTTGATTAAGGTACTCTGCACGAAGTGCGAACTACTCCTGTTTGTCATCGTTTTGTCGGGGGATTTTGTGATTCTTTGACAATTTGAGAACCATAATATCGACAGTTCTTACAATCATAGGGAAATCCGATAACCTGATTACAACGGGTGTTCTCGTATTCCCAGCAATTAAAAATCTTGTTTATATACACGGGACACTGCGATCTAATGGATTGAGGACAGTCGATAAAATCCCAACAGTGAATATGCCTGTCCTCGTCTTGCTTTTCTCCAGCAGTCACGGGAAGACCTCCCACACTGCGATGGCGCAACAGCAGCGTCTCGCTGTTATGACTGAAGGTTATGTGGGCGCGACCAACATGTCAAGAAGTGTTTCCTATCGCTTTCTGCGATGCCCATCATGGCATTCAAGGCAATTGCTTGCCCCTTGTCCCTGGATATGAGTTGAAAGTGTATTAACGCCCGTTGTTGAACCCTGTTTAGGCGACGATGGAGGCCAGGGACCGCCATATCGATGACACTGATCACATTCCAGCGAGCCCCAGCTTGGTCTGTACGGTTTACCCCACTCAGGATTTGTTTGATTCAAATGGCAAGGCACAGATGAACATACTTTGGATTGTGGATTGTATGTGATCCCTGAAACATCGAACACCGAATTGTACTTAACGCTGTTGACAGGGTCAAACATTACATCTTTGATTCCATTGACATGATAAGATTTGTCAGCAATCGGCACGTCATCGTAAGTTGTAACATCCATGGCATCGCGGGTCGACGTCATCGTGTCTGTCACGGTATTGTAATGGCATGTTCTGCAAACCAGAGGATCAAAACTCATATTGAACGCATGGAGGTTTTCATAACCCGAGTCATCGATTGAACCATGTGTATTGCCGACGCCAGCCTGCACTTCAGGATATGACGTCTGAGGATTATTCCTGTGACAACTGTTGCAGTTACGAGGTCCATCGCCCCAGCTAACAGAATCATAAACTTTAAATTCGGTAACGACATACGGCTCATATGTGAGGTTGCCATTTGAATCCAGTAACGCCCATCCATTTACCGAATCCAGCAATGGTGACGAAATCGGGTCAGGTGATGACCAGTCGGTCTTGCTGTGACAGTAAACATTTGCGCAAGTGCCAAGTGAATATGGAATGCTGTCAGCGTCATAATATATCTGAACGCCCGGATCATACGAAGCCTCCGGTGGATTCAGGCTTTTGAGAGTTCCTCCGGGGGCACTCGCATTGTACAATTCGATGTCCACACTTCCATTCTGATGCGAACCGGATGAGAGAGGATGACACGTGCCGCAACCGAAAATGTATTCTGTAGCAGTCGAGAAATTGTTGGTGCCACCATACGATGCGAAACTGACATCTCCGCCGAAATGCGCCAGGTGAGCGCCTGTTTGCGGTGGGGCACCATGACACATGTCGCAACCGCCTGCAGCATTCGGATCCCAGTCGGCATCCTGATGACAGGCTATGTTCGAACAGCTTCCGGGAGAAACTCCGCGGACTCCGTTGGTC
>JAJRZO010000200.1 GCA_024275215.1 Candidatus Zixiibacteriota bacterium
CATGCGCGCCTTATTGTTCTCATGATTTAGGTCGACGATTTTCTCCCTGAGATCACCCGGCGAATCGAAAACCCGGAAATCATAATCGATGCCCGCGAGAGTTGGATTTGCGGTCTCTTCGATTTGCAGGACGTTGTTGATCCAGGACAGATAACCATCGGAGCCATTACAGCGAAATTGCGATTCAAGCTTGAGCTCCGTAATGTTCGCTCCCGCATTCGCGGCCCAACGGCGAATTTCTTCACGATCACCGATATCCTTGAAGGTCACTCTCTGATCCTGATCCAGAAAGAAAACCGACAGCTTGGCGGCGCAAATGATTTCCTTGATCTGATTGTCACCCTGATTCTGGTAAAAACCCGACTTCTCATTCAGCCGGTGAGCCTCATCGACAATCAATGCATCCATCGTATTCGGCGACGTCTGCGTATACGCTCCGGAGCCTTTGAAAAGGTTGGTGATATGTGTCTTCGCAAACGTACCGACCAACTTGTTCTCATAGACGGCCCTGGGCGCAGCGTTACGTGAGACGTAGTGCGTAATAAACTGACGCCGCGTAAAGTCAACCAGCAGATTAATTGCCACTACTGATTTCCCGGTACCGGGCCCGCCCTCAACCAGCAATACCTGCTTGTTTCCGGGCTCTGCGCGATCCATGAGTTCAATAGCTGTTTCGTAGACGATCTTCTGATCATCGATCATCTCAAATTCCCGATTTCCCTGCAGAAGGGCCACGAGGTGATCCGCAAGGCTCTTTGACGGCCGAAGTCTGCCGTGGTCAATTTTATAGAGTATTCGTGATTTGTCGCCATACTTGACATGCTGTTTCAGAAAGTCACTGAGCTTTTTCGCATCATCTCGAAGAAATAGAGGCGCTCGCTCAATGTGCTCGACATAGAATTCAGACTTCACTCCGGAGGAATCTGAGCAATTGTGCAGGTAAGCGCAGGGCCGAAGCTCTATTTGGCCATCCTGAACTTCGACATTGAAATCTTTAATCAGGGCCGCATAAGTCCAAGCCTGATAGGAGGGGTGGGTGACCTCCCGTTTCGAACCGCCAACAAAGGTTCTCACAATCGCATCTTTTGCAGTCTCCGCAACTTCCGACCATTGCTTCAGCTCAACGATGACCGCAGTATCTCTGTTGTTCTCATCGCTGCCGGACAAAATGAAGTCAACACGTTTCGATGTTAGCGGAACCTGGTATTCAATCGCTACGCCAGCATCTTCCGGAATGGAACCTGAAATCAGAACATTGTTCATGTACTGCATCGAGTTTTTCCAAGAAGCGATTTCAGATTTCGACGTTCCTCTGCCGAGACGGTGGGCAAATGCGTCCAGAATCTTTGTTTCAATCTGATTTGAAAGAACGTCAGCCGTGAACTCGGCCCGTGTCGCTGAATAGACGATCATCAGATTTCTTTGCTACTTACAGGCTCTTGAGAGACGCAGTACCGGCGGGATACTTGTCGGTATTGGCATCCATCTTTTCTCTTACAGCATCGTCAATGTTGATATTGAGCCTGTCGGCAAGTATCGCCAGATAGATCTGGATATCGGCGATTTCCTGTGCCATTACATCCCTTACCCTAGAGTCCAACAATGCGGATTCTGTCTGGGTCAGCCATTGAAAATGCTCTAATAGTTCGGCCACCTCCACCGACAAAGCCATAGAAAGGTTTTTTGGCGAGTGGAACTGCTCCCAATCACCCTGACCAGCAAAATGCCGAAGTCTCTTTTGCAGTTCGTTGAAATCCAACCTTTCGAGTCTCGATATTATTGCCTGCCAAGTATTAATGCGAAACTCGCCGAATACAAGGAAGACTCGGGTTGTGGGCTGGGATGATCAAAGGATACAGAGCTGGCTCTGCGTTTAAAAAGCCTCCAGCGTTACAATCTCAATAATTCATCAACCCGCTTTGCGACCTCGCGTGCGACACGCAACAGCGCGGCAACGAGCTGCTCATCCAGATCAATGTCACCCTCATACCCGGCCAGATTGCGCTTGCGATGCGCCTGATCCAGCACCCGCCACTGCGGCTGCGGCAGATTTACCGTGTGCTGCAAACACTGGAACACCAGGTAACGCGATTCGGAGCGGTAGCCCCGGTAACGCAGTGCCGCCAAAGCCAGCGCATGGGCCGCGTTGTAGGCGAGATCGAAACGACTCTCCAGGCTGAGTTCATCACGTTCCGCGTCGACCAGCCGGTGCAGCCCTGATTGCAGCAGACCTTTCAACTCGCCTTCTGCTGCCGGCTC